>JBFHGY010000024.1:0-13932 GCA_041582905.1 Crocinitomicaceae bacterium
AACACCTGGAAGTCCTTCGTTTCGAGATGTCAAGCAGAGGTAATCCAAGCCTGAAAGGAACTGATCTTTATGTATTCCGAACAGGGCTCCATAAAACTTTACTAAATGCGTTAGTCCTTTTCTTTTCGAATATGCTTTCACGCGTTCTTCATCCACACCAGATCCAACTATGTGCAACATTCCATTTCCTCCATTCTGAACGAAATCGCTAAATCCATCGAGTAAAATATCCAAGCCTTTTGTCTGCATTTCAAGGCGACCGATAAAACCAAAATTCGTTCGTTCTCCATTGTTCCAGATTTTCGGAAAAATGCTATTTGATGCTTTATGTCCATTCGGAATGAGCTCAATTCGTGATGATGTTCCAAATGTCGTTCTGGTTCCCATGATCTCACTTTTTCCAATTGCATGCACAAAGTTGGCGTCTGATACAATCCACTTTTCGAATAACTGGATGTATATTTTCTTTTTCCACTTAGAGCGTTTCATCGCTTCCAGATTGAAACCACCGTGAGGCGTGTAGATATATTTGTGCCCATTTTTTTTCAAATAGCGAGAGACGGAAAACAATTGAGGTAAGAACGCTCCGTGTAAATGAAATACTGTCTCCTTTTCAACTTCACTCATGGCATCAATCAGTTCTTTCGATAATCTGAACTTTAGTGTAGAATCCTGAAATAAACGCGTTCTGAATAAACGCTCGGAATAGTTGACAACCGGATTTTTTGTGATCCCCCAAACTGCCACTTCATGACCATTCTTTGATTGATTTGTAGCTAATTCGAATACCACTTTATTTACCCCGTTTTGACGGTTTGGGTTGGCTTTTCCTAATAAAACGTGTACAATCTTATTTTTCTTCATGGCGCGTGTAATAAAAGTTTGTTCCTTTTTGCTCTTTTTCAATAAATCCAAGAGATTCGATCCGCTGGCGTAAATCGTCCACTGATAACTCGACACCATTCCACTTGACAGGATGTAACTCGATGAATAGTTGCGAACAATTCTTCAGCGCCTCAGAATCTGAAAAAAGAAATGCAGATTCCGCTCCTTCCACATCGGAAATCAGAATATATTCTTCATTCACCTCTTGCCTCAAAAGTTCACTGAGTAAAACAGCCTTCACTTCAATTGCCCCTTCTGTATCTGCATCGCAGATTTTTCCTAATTCATTTGAGCCGCGCGACGAGAAGTAGATGTACTTTTCGGCATATCGCTTATCGCAAATGGCAGCGTTCACTACGGAAAAACCTTCCTCTTCTCTACCGTTTTTCGTTAGGTTATTCGAAATGATAGGAATCAGTTCTGGATTCGCTTCTACACAAATGATTTTCTGATCTGAGATCCTTGCAGCTGTGGTTGCCACCACTCCTAAACTCGACCCTAAATCAACAATAGGTAAATCCGTTCTCATATACGCACGAATCATTTCTAATTCTTCTTTTTCGTATTTATTGAAATACAATAGCGCAACAATTTTCCCTCGAATTTGTTTCGAAGTAATACCAAAATTCAATTGTCCAATCCGAACATCTTGTTTGAAAAAGCGAATGCAATCCCCGACTACATCTGAGATCAGCATATTTCTGACTAAGGTTTTAAATAAAATCATAGCGTTTGTTTAAATGATATGTATATGTAAGGAGTGTTGCTACCTGTGTAGCGAAAAGCCCAAGAATGACTCCGATTAATCCCCACCACTTAATCATTGGGTATACACAACTTAACCCAACAATGGCACTCACCACGTAACCATAGAAAAGTACTTTGTTTTGATCCAATGTTCGAAAGGTAAAACGAAGCATTGTTCCGGCATAAATCAAGATGTACAATACACAATACGTTGGAATCAACCATTGAACACTTTCCATCGCATTACCGTAAAACAAGGATGTAATGGATTCATTGAATACTCCTAAACAAAGAAGCGACAGCATCAAAAGCCATAGGTACTTTTTAGATTCCCTAAACATGAATTGGTTGAAGGCTTCTTGACCTCCTTCATGAAGAACTTTTGCGGCTTGGATGGGTACTCTATTTTCCAGAAATAAGAAAAACACGTTTACCACCCCAAGAATACTCTGTGCAATTCTTAAAACTCCAATTGCACTGGGGCCCAGTAACATTCCAGAAAGCAACACAAAGGCATTCCCAGAAAACCATTGAAGTATACTCGATGCGAGTAAGTACTTCCCACTTTCCCAGTGCTCCTTTCGAATGGTCTTTTGTGCTTTCTTCCCTGAAACTTTGATCGAGAGAAAACGCATTGCCACTACTATTGAAACAAGTTTGAACAGTAAGGCAACAAGCAGTATTGAATTCATCGTCACAGAATTAAACGCCCACATAGCAATAAAAGCCAAAGGAAGTAATCCAACATTGAGGACATCAACGAATAACACCTCTATTGTTTTTGATTTGACAAAAAGTAATCTCCGAAGTAAATCCTGAATGGTGTATGTAGCGGTGAGTAACCCGACTAGAAAACCATGGAAAAGGTTCACATCATACCCTAGTGCATTCAGAGTAGAGAAAATTGCCATGATCAACAACGCAGATAATCCAGAGAAAATAAGTTGCTCTCGAAACAATCCATTCATGTATACTTCGAGGGAATTCATCTTCGGAAACAAAGTATAGAGTGGCATCACCACAAGAGCCTGGTGAAATCCAGAAATCAATAGAACTGCCATCCAATAGAGGGAATAGACACCGAATCCATCAACACCCAAGTACGCAACGAGAAGTATACTTACGACAAGTGTCGAGCCACTTACAACACCTTGATCCATTAAGGTCCAAAAGGCGTTTGTGTTTATGTATGATTTCAAATGCTTCATGATCTTACGTATGTTCTGTAATAATTCTTGAGGCGTGACACAAAGTTTTTTCCATGAAACTTGGGAGATATAAAACGCGTACCGATATAGCTTCCGCGATAATTCATTGCCTTGTGCGCTCCATTTAGAAGTAATTCCACGTTATCTAATTGGTATTCCTCAACGAGCATGTCGGGTTCTTGAATGCTATTTATTCCCGTCATGTTTGAACGGAACAGGAATAAACCTAGTGTTGACAATGCGAGTACTTTGATCGCCAAAACATCTAAACTGGAAGGTGGTCCAACGAATAAAGTGTAGTCGAATTTTGTTCGAACTTCCTCAATTTTAAGGTCGATATCCTGAGCATTAGTAGAGATTACAAATTCATTTTCTCCTTTTGTCTTTTCCTTATCACCAAAGGAAACCTGCGCGCATGAATATCCGCAGCGACGGATAGCTTCTGCAAGGTTCTTTGCGACATAGCTCTTTCCTTCCGCTCTATTCGAAGAGCAAACGCCAATGATGTCTCCTGATTTGAGTTTGTGTTTCATTTGTACACTTCTAAACAGTGTATCAAAATCCTTGTCATTTGCATTTTTACGAATGACTCCGGCAAATGGCAACGCTGAATTCTTCTCAACATCTTCTCGTGTAACAACCTTGGAAGAGATAATTTTTCTCAGGTACACAAGTCCAATTCCTCCTAACAGACCTAACAATCCCGAAACGAATTTAATTAATGTTCTATTCGGTGACATGGGCTCTATTGAGGGAACTGCAGGATGGATCACACGATGAAACGAGATCATAGAGTTGGCCAAAATGGATGTCTCTATTCTCTTCTTCGACAAAAAATTGTAGACGTTCTCATTGATCATAAAGTCTCTTTCTAAAATTCGCTGTTCTTTTTCACGCGTAGGCAATTTGTCAAACATGTGCGACTGAGTTTCGTAGCTCTTTTTGATTCCTTCTTTTCTGATTTGAATATCCTCGAGGTTACGTTTTACGGCCTGTTTGATGTAGACTTTAATCTCTGCAATTTTCGTATCAATCGATTCGATTTGAGGACTGTCTTGAGTGTATTTTAATGACTGATCTACTTTTTCATCATTAAGCATTTTTAGCTTTTTCACCAATTCTGTGAGCACCAAATCTCCGAACCCGAAGTTGACAGCCGTTTCGCTGAAGTAGCTGCCTTGATCGATATATTTTTCTAAATCGCGCATGGCTCTTTCATTGATTTCGAGGTTGATCATGTCCACTCTCAACTGTGAAATTTCTCTCAAACCCGTTTCTGTTTCCTGAGTTGTATTGACCACACGCTCGCTCGTTTTAAATACTTCCAGATTTCTCTCGGAACTCGATAAGCGCTTTGAGATCTTCTCCAATTCTTGATCGATAAAATCTACTGTTCCAGATGCAGCTGTCGACTTCATTACGATGTAATCGTTTATATATGCGTCGCAAACGGCATTTACGATAGCTGCAGCACGGTCTGGATTATGATCCACGTACGTCACTCGTACAATGGGAGTCTCTTTGTCTGGTGCCTTCACATCAATCTTGGAAGAAATTTCGGCAACCAATTGCGATCTCGGAAAGACCCGAATTTTGTAATCTCCAATAAGGTCGAATTTCTCGTCTTCCGATTGTCTCACTCTTTTTTTGATATATAGTGTATCACCAAGCACATTCATGGGTTTATCCAATTCTCCTGAGAACTTCTGTCCCTCTGTTGTTAGGGTGAAATTTTTCTCATTTTTGAAAGACAGAGACATACTCTTCAGGCGGTCCGTCTCGGCACTTGCCAATACGACTTGAAACGGACAATTTCCATAGAGAATTGTTTCTTTTAGGCTACCAACACGCTTTACTTCAACATCCAGTTCGAGCGAATCCACGGCTTTTTCAATGATTACTGGAGATTTAATCAGTTCTACTTCCGCTTCAATTCTATGCTCCAAACTAAACATGCTAAAGTCCTTGTATATTTCATTGCTACTAAACCCGAATTTCTGATCGTCCAATTTTATTTTTGCGATGCTTTGATATTTCTCTGTAGAATATCGTACGATCATACCTCCAATAAAAAGAGCTGCCACAAAACACCCGATAATCAACGGAAGTCCTTTCAGGAACGGAAGCAGTTGTTTCTTTATTTGTTGATAACCTCCCATAACTATTTCAATAAGGTTGTAAATACCGCAATGGCCGTGATAGCACTTGCAAACGGAATAATACGTTGTATCGAGAGATCGAAGTTCTTTCCCCTTTTAGCCGGAACGAAAATGATATCACCCGATTGCACATTGACTGCATGAATTCCGCGCACATCTTCACGTGAAAGGTCGAGAATAAACGATCGATTATCTCTGATCAATTGAATCTTCTTAGTATTCGCATATTGCAGAAACCCTCCAGATTTTCCAATTATCTCGTATACCGCAGTGTGTTCTTTATCAATAATGAAATTGCCATTTGTCTTGACCTCTCCCAATATTGTGACCTCTCTGTTCAGAATTTTCACCACCACTACCGGATTCAGAATCTCTTTTTCAAGTTTAGCCTTGATGACATTGGCCGCCTCTTTGCAATTCAACCCGGCCAGATGCACATCTCCCAACTTGGGCAATGTTGCATTTCCAACTGAATCGATTAAGACCCATTTCCCAAATGTCTCGTTGGCACTGTATATACTGAAGAGTGACCCTAAGCTTACGTTGTCGTGATCCCAAATGCTTACGGTGATTTTATCGTCCATTTGTAGAATGTGCTGCTCGTTGTTCATAGCAATGAGTTCTGACACCTCTCCCTTTGTCTCCGTCTCCAGAAACTTCCCGTAGCTGCACGAGCTTAAAAATGCGGTAGATAATAGAATGAATAGAATTTTCTTCATGGCATTGATTTTAAAGATTAGCTAATCAAGAACCACTCTTTCAAGCTTTTGATTCTCTTCTTTCGGTTTGTAACAGATTGAGCTTTTATCGCCTTTTCCATCATCACTGTCAATCGTGTCATTGCATGCTTATCGGTTTTCTCGATGTAGTCAAATGCACCAAGTTTGAGTGCTTTCACTACCACGTCCATGTCCTCTTGGGCGGATAAAAAGATGACTTGAGTTGCTGGGTGCTCTTGAGCGATCACTCTCAACAGGTGAAGTCCACTCGTTTGCCCAAGCATGTGATCAAGAATAATAAGGTCTGGTGGTGTTCCGTTATAATTTAGATAATCGATACCATTATGAAAGACAGATATTTTGGAATACCCTTCATTGATTAATGTATTCCGAATGATTTCAAGATAGAATGTATCATCTTCAACGATAAAAATGGATATATTGGATTTTTTCATAACTGTTGAATTAATGTTCGATTTACAGTGTATGAAAACTGTTCCAATAACGATTACCCCTTATTTTAAAGGGATTCCGTGTGCCAAAAGGTAATTTAACTTCTAAAAATGAAATTGATTTCTCAATTTGGGAAAGCAGAAGCCAACTCTTCCAACACCGTCTGAAGAAGTGAAAGAAGTTCCGTCACAAGGACATTGCGTTGGTCATTTGACATTTCTTCCTTTTCCAGTCGTTTGAGTCGAGTAACGACTTCGTCACTACAGATATGCGCTGCTGCTCCTCTCATTGTGTGAGCAACCTTCTGAATCGTTTCCTTATCGTCTGAATTGATGGCCGATTTAAGGGTAGCGCTGTGTGATTTTGTTTCATTGATGAACAATTCAACCATTCGCTTTTGAAAGACTTTGTCGCCTTGTGTGATATTCTCAAGACCTTCAAAATTGACCATGCTCTTCTTTTCCTCTAGGAATATTGAAGTCGAAAGATTTTTCGTGATTACGGTAAATAACTCATCTTGTGAATATGGTTTACTGAGGTAATCATCCATTCCTGCGTTTTTGCATTTATCTATCTCTCCTTCAATAGCATTAGCCGTTAGCGCAATAATAGGAAGGTTATTCATTTTCAATCCATTCCGAATAATTTGAGTTGCTTTTAAGCCATCCATCACAGGCATGCGAACATCCATGAGCACAAGATCGAAGTAATTCTCTCTTAAGATGTCTACCGCTTCTCTTCCATTTACAACCTCCGTTACTGTACATCCCCATTTTTTGAGAATGTTGTTGACTAGAAAACGGTTTATTTCCGCATCTTCTACTACAAGAATACGACACCCATTCAAATCTCTTTCTCCATTGAAATGACTGCTGCTTCCTTTTTCAGGTTCAAAAAAGTCGGATTTTTCCAACTTGATATCGAAATGGAAACTAGATCCTTTACCTAATTCTGAACTCACTTGAAGCTTTCCTCCCATATTTTCAATTAAGCCTTTGGAAATAGACAAGCCCAACCCTGTTCCCCCTTCTGAGGCAACATAGGTGTTTGTTGCTTGCGCAAACATTTTGAAAATATCATCTAAATCCTCTTCAGGAATTCCAGCTCCAGTATCGACTACTTCAAACCGAAATTCATCATGTGTGTCGGACTCCGAAAGGTGCTGAATTCTAATCGTTACAGAGCCTTCTTCCGTAAATTTTACCGCATTGCCAACAAGGTTGAACAACACCTCCTTTAGTCGTAGAGGATCAGTGAGATGATATTGTTGAGGATTAAGATCGGCGTTTAGTATTACGGGCAAATTCTTCTTTCCCCCTATCACTGAAAAGCTTCTGTGTACGTGTTCAATAACCGTAAAAAGGTTTACGGGTTCATTTCTCAATTCTAACTTTCCCGACTCTATCTTCGACAGGTCTAAGATTTCGTTAATTAACCCGAGTAGATTATCGCCAGAGGCCATAATTGTTTCAAGGTATTTCTTCTGTTCTCTTGTGGGTGTACTTTCGAGCATCAATTCAGAAATTCCGATGATCGCATTCAAAGGTGTGCGGATCTCATGGCTAATATTTGCAAGGAACAAGTCTTTCGATTTCAATGAGTCTTCTGCCAATTGTTTCGCCCGTCTCAATTCTTCCTCCAGCTCTTTCTGTAAGGTGATGTCAAGGTGAATTCCTACCGACCCCTCAACGATTCCTTTTTCGTTATAGAAGGGCGCACCACTGATCAACACCCAGATTTCCTTCCCATCCTTTCGGGTTACTTTTACTTCGTACACCTCTGATTTACCGGATAATCGGTCACTATTCCGATGTTGCATTTTCAGGAGTTCTTCATCAGACAAAAAGAACGCTGCGGCATCTTTTCCGACTAACTCTTCATTCGTATACCCCGTCAGCTTTGTAAATTTAGGATAAGCTTTCACCACTTTTCCATCTTTATCCACTTCCAGGAGTCCCAATTCCATATTCTCAATGATACTTCTGTACTTCTCTTCACTAAGCATGAGGGACTTTTCGACCTTTTTTCTGTCTGAGACATCTCTTGCTAAAACAATGATGGTTGTTTCCTTGTCCTTTTCAAAGGATAAATCCACATTTTGTCCGATCCAAATTTCATTACCTTCTTTGTCGTAGACGGGAAATTCGGTGTAGGTAGATTGTAATTTTTCTTTGAATTGAAATTCGTAGAAGCGTTGAACTCTTTGTCTATATTTTTCTGGTATATACTCACGAAAATTTGATCCTATGAGCTCCTCTTCAGAATACCCAAACCTACTGACCATCATAGGGTTCACATAGGTTATCTCACCATATACATTGCATGTATATATTAAGTCACTAGCACTTTCTATAAGGTTGCGATACAATCGTTCTTTGTCTTTAATCTCCGCAATTCTTCTCTTTATTTCCGCTTCTTGCTCATCACGAATAGCCATCAATTCTGAATTTGCTTGAAACAATTCCAGTGCTTTAGCTTCAAGGATACGTTCCGCCTCCTTTCTTGCCGCTTTTTCACGGGCCAATTTTCGTCTTAGCAATTCAACTTCTTCCATTACCCGACATTAATTAAGAACGTAACGACCGTATCATCATTGGCAGTATCCACAATTTTCACGTTTCCATCTTCTTTGAAGAAATCGAAACATCCTTCTATCAATCCAACTGCCAATTCTCCCATTCTTCTATCGGAATAATACACCATTTCTAATTGGGACGGGCTCATCCTTTTCGTTTCAAATCGAGGCAATTGCGCACTTGGGTAAATTTTCTTGACTTCTACGTGTATCACTCCTTCCACCTGTTCAAGGAAATCGAGTGAATTGTCGATGTGTGTAAAGAAAGAAGGATACATTTTGGTGAAGGAAGTGAACAAGTATCCACCAAAGGTCCTCAGCAGCAACGGAATTTCCAATTTTGACTTCGTCGATAAAGCCACTACCAAATCCACCATTTCAGTATGCGGATATGTTCCTATTGTTGTATATACTCCATCCAGTCCTGCTGCATCGATCACTTCCTCAAGCATTGTTTCGCCAAATTTAGTTTCGACCATTTCCATAAATTCTGTAAAAACAATTCCCTTCATTCTATTTCTTTTAATAATCTATAAATCGATGATTTGCCTATATCTAGTCGAGCTGCAACGGCAGGAATATTCTGATCCATTTCATCTAGGCATTGCAAAATGATCTTCCTGTTCATTTCCTTTAGCGTCATTTCTTCAAGCAAAATTGAACTTAGTGAATTGCCTCCCATAAATGTGATGTCCTTCGACTGAATTTCATTGTCTTCGCACATCACAGCAGCCAGTTCAATTATTGATTTTAACTCGCGTACATTTCCCGGGTAGGAATGGTTGAGTAGCTTCAACTTCGCGTCCTCACTAATTTCAATATCTCCAGTAGTTGAGGTACTTTCTGACAAAAAATGCTTCGAAAGAATCAGAATATCTTCCTTTCGCTCTCGCAAAGAAGGAAGCTTAATCGGAAGTCCTACCAAACGGTAAAATAAATCCTGTCGGAAATTTCCATTTTCCACCTCACTCTGCAAATCTTTATGGGTTGCACAAATGATCCGACAACTAATGGGGATTGTCTTGTTTCCTCCTACTCGTTGAATTTCTCGTTCTTGAAGTACACGTAAAAGCTTCACCTGACTAGCTAGGTCCAATTCTCCGACCTCATCAATAAATAAAGTTCCGCCATTCGCCTCTTCAAATTTCCCAATACGACGAGCAGATGCTCCTGTGAATGCTCCTTTTTCATGTCCAAACAGTTCACTTTCAATCAAACCTTCTGGAATCGCGGAAATATTCACTGCTACAAATTGGTTCTTATGTGCATCGGAATTATAGTGAATTGCTTTTGCTACAACCTCCTTCCCTGTTCCGGTTTCTCCTGTTATTGAAACATTAATTTTTGAGTTGGCTGCCTTTTCCAATAAACGAAACAGCTTGGTAAAATTAGGGCTCTTGCCGATCAGAAATTTCTCAAACTTATACTTTTTCCCTACTTCATTTTGAAGCTCTTCAACCTTATCTCTTAGTTGCTTTTGTTCGCGAATCTTTGCTAAGATGTGCCACAATCTTTCCTTAGTATCGACATCTTTCATGATGTAATCGTATGCTCCTTCGCGAAACAACTCGACTGCAGTAGCCAAATCTTCCTGTCCAGAAATAATCAGAACATCAGTTTGAGGTGACTCTTGCTTGATCAGTTTCAACAGAGATAACCCGTCAGAATCGGGTAAATTGTAATCCAAGGTGATGACATCTGGCAACGTGTAAAGTCGCTTTCTTAAATCCTCTCCAGATTGAACAATTTCTACTTGATATTCAGGTATCAGACCTAATTGGTAACTCAAAAAATCCGAATACCATTTATCATCTTCGGCAACAATAATTTTAAATGATTCCACAACTTAGCTTTATTCTCAATTTAAGAATGATTATCAAAAATGGAACGCACATTTATCTCGGTTTACCATAGCTCAGTTGCGCACGAATATTCCGAGTGTTTCAGTGCTTAAAGCTCAAATAAAGAAGTAAACAGCTGTAATTCAAGCGGCTAACTGTGAAAACACCATTATTTTTGCGCGAAAAAGGTATAAAAACGTGATAAAAACAGCCCGATTTTAGTGTTGCGGGACCGGCATTTCGGCTCCGCTCAATGTCCGGTGGCAATAATTGAATGTACAGGGATACGCTCAATGTCTGGTGGCAATAATTGAATGTACTGGGATACGCTCAATGTCCGGTGGAAACGATTGAATGTACAGGGGTACGCTCAATAACAGGTTGCTCCGCCCAGTGAGATTAATAAGATCAAATGATACTTTCGAAAGTCCGTTCTATGATTACATTCCCATTCCTGGGCCGCCCATTCCTTTAAACTGACGCATCATTTGACGCATGTTCTTTGGATTGGACATCATTTTCATCATCTTTTTGGTATCGCCGAATTGCTTCATGAGTTTGTTTACCTCTTGCATGCTTCGTCCACTTCCTTTTGCGATACGGTTTTTACGTGCACCGTTGATGATTTGTGGATTTGAGCGCTCTTCTGGCGTCATTGAATAGATAATCGCTTCGATGTGCTTGAAGGCATCGTCTTTGATATCGACATCCTTCATGGCTTTCCCCATTCCAGGAAGCATTCCCATCAAATCTTTCACGTTACCCATTTTCTTCACTTGTTGCAATTGCCCAAGGAAGTCATTGAAATCGAATTGATTTTTTTGAATTTTCTTTTGAAGCTTGCGTGCTTCCTCTTCGTCGAATTGCTCTTGCGCGCGTTCTACAAGCGAAACAACGTCTCCCATTCCAAGGATACGATCCGCCATACGAGAAGGATAGAATACATCCAATGCATCCATTTTCTCTCCCGTTCCGACGAACTTGATTGGCTTGTTGACTACCGACTTAATTGACAAGGCAGCTCCACCTCGCGTATCACCATCTAACTTCGTTAGGATTACTCCATCAAAATCGATGCGCTCGTCGAATGTCTTTGCCGTGTTCACCGCATCTTGTCCTGTCATCGAATCGACTACGAACAAGGTTTCTGTTGGTTGGATCGCTCGTTTTACCTCTTCGATCTCCGCCATCATTTGCTCATCTACAGCTAAACGTCCCGCCGTATCGACAATTACCACGTTAAATCCATTGCTCTTCGCATGTTGGATGGCTGCCTGAGCAATTGCTACAGGGTTTTTCTCTTCTTTGTTTGAGTATACCTCGATTCCCAATTGCTCTCCCAAAACATGCAACTGATCAATCGCCGCTGGACGGTAAACGTCACAGGCTACCAATAAAGGCTTCTTCCCTTTTTTGTTTTTGAGGTAATTCCCCAATTTCCCAGTGAAGGTCGTTTTACCCGAACCTTGCAAACCAGACATCAAGATAATTCCAGGATTTCCTTTCACGTTGATATCCACTTGCTCAGATCCCATGAGCTCTACCAACTCCTCATGACAGATTTTTACCATCAACTGTCCTGGAGAAACCGCGGTCAATACATCACGCCCGAGTGCTTTTTCCTTTACTGTATTCGTAAACTCTTTCGCAGTCTTGAAGTTCACATCGGCATCCAAAAGGGCACGACGTACTTCTTTTAGTGTTTCAGCAACATTGATTTCAGAGATTTGTCCCTGTCCTTTGAGGACTTTAAACGCTCTGTCAAACTTCTCGGATAAATTTTCAAACATGTGTATTTGTTTTGGGAGGACAAAGATAGGAATATTAGAATGGAAATGATAGGGTTTGAGTGGAAAATGGGGATCAGACAAAAAAACGATCAAACACATTCATCAACAACACCCAACACAAATGAATTCCGTACCTTCGCCTTGAAGTTCTTTACTATATTTCATCAACCAGAGAGGTTTTACTTAAGTGTAAATGAAAAGGGAATTGTGTGAAAATCGCAAGCTGTCCCGCAACTGTAAGTAGCGATCAGGAACTACCCATTGTGTCCACTGCGTAAGCGGGAAGGACGGTAGAACTGCTACAAGCCAGGAGACCTGCCTATTCTGTATTGACTGTGCTTTCGTGGATTGAAGTGAGTGTCAGGTTGGATATCGATGTAAGTGTTCCGTCATTAGTTGGGCGGATTTATCTTACCTGTCCCCTATTCTTTCTCTTCACGAATTCCGAAAAAAGCAAAGAGTTTCTGTTTTTACACACGAATAAACAGGAGACAACATGAACAAAGAGAAATATCCAACCCAAAAGAATGCGACGCAATTGATGAGTCTCGACATTTTTTATGATTCGCTCTCTCCCCAAGAAAGGAAGAAAATTGCGGATCGAGTTACACCTAAAAAACACATCACAAGCCCGTTGATTTCATGGGAATACTTCTCTCAGTCCTACTTCAACACGGTTCGAGAAATCCTGCGGACGAAGGATCTATCCACTTTGAAATCTTTCTACCGAACGCACAACTGGACCAACGACCCAGCTACGCTGATTACGGGCAATTATGATGGAATTGTACTCACCAATTCGGATTTAGTCATTGAATGGGTCGATCGAGGTTTTACCGAAATGACAGGATATCCTGCAGATTATGCGATTGGAAAAAGTCCACGATTCCTGCAAGGACAAAACACCTGTCCGAAAACGCGCAAACGGATTCGAGCGCACATCAAAAATCAGAAGCCGTTTACCGAATCCGTGATTAACTACACGAAGAATCAATCAGAATATAGATGTGAACTGAATGTCTTCCCTCTCTCTCAAGCAGATGGAACAATCAGTCACTTTTTAGCATTAGAACGAGAAATAAAATGACAGTAGAAGAACGTATACAACAGTCGGAGACGCGCATTTTTAAGGCGGTTTTCCCGAATACAACGAATCATTACGACACCCTTTTTGGTGGAACGGCGATGCAATTAATGGATGAAGTGGCGTTCATCACGGCTACGCGATTTAGTAGACAGCGCATGGTAACGGTCAGTAGTGATCGCATCGATTTTAAGCGTCCGATTCCGGCGGGAACCATCATTGAATTGGTGGGGAAAGTAGCGTATTTGGGGAACACGAGTTTGAAGATTCGGGTCGATATTTTCATTGAGGAAATGTATTGTGATAAACGAGAAAGAGCGATTCGGGGTGAGTTTACGTTTGTGGCGATTGATGAGGATAAGAATCCGATGAAGATTGTGTGAGGTTGTTTTGTGTAACCACGAGGATATGGACCGCTGCGCGGCACTAGGTTAGATAGGTAGAGGTTGGTTAAACGTGGAGGTTTGGTTG
>JBFHGY010000025.1:0-13460 GCA_041582905.1 Crocinitomicaceae bacterium
ATCGAGTTTTTCAATTGTGAAATAGAACTCTTGATCACGCTCATCTAGGTAGGAGTATTCTGGCAATTTAAACTCTTGATTGATTACTCCTTCATTTGATGTAATCTCGATTTCCGTTCCCGCATTCTTAATTGGATCAGAGGCTGTATTTACATCACTTTCCCACACATTGAATTGGAATTTCTCGCCTGTTAACCCTAAGGTTTCCACATGAAGGTAAACCGTATGTCCGTATCCACTTCGCGAAATCTTATTCCCTTCACTGTCGGCCCAATATGCCTTCTTAATTTGAGGAATTACCCCTTCAACGCGCTTCGTTGTTGGCTTCTCTCCTCCTTCTGGACTGAACATAAAGGCCTCATACATGATCGGCCCTTCCTTCATCAGTTTTCGCACTGTTTCCTCTCCTGTTGCGATCACATTGGTTCTATCAGGTTGTTCTCCCGGTTTGAAGTATGTCCACTTTACCGCTGCTTTTTCCGCAGGCAATGCTGGCTCGATGATGAATCCAGTAACTGTGAGTGTAACCTTGTGGCGTTCTTTCTCCGCTCCACCGTCCCACACGGCAACTGTCTTTTTATTCGCATCGATAGCTGTTACGTAGTTCGCTCCCACTTTGTAGGAAATGGACTTCGTGACACCTAACGCAGAAGTTGCTCTCACCGTAACGTCGGCACTTGTTCCTATTGGATTCACAAGCAGTTCACTTGGATTGGCGGGATTCGCATTAAACGTTACCGGAAGATCTCTTGAACCCTTTTTAGCATCCACATCCCAAATGATTTTACCAACCGTATTTGGTCCTGCAATGTTTTGCATTTCTGACTCAGGGAACAACGCACTTGTTTTGATCGTAGCGACCTCCGTTGGTCGGACACGTTCACGGATTTCTCCATTCACCGTGACAGCTAAACCATCAATCGTTTGATCTTTTAATTCGATCTTTTTGTAGGCTGAATGTCGTTTATCTTTGAGGTAAAAAGGACCATTTGGACTTCCGTATGCCTCAATTATATAATCTCCAACAATTTTGAACGGGAACACAAAACCTTCCCCGACATCTGAGTAATTACCACATTGCTTGTAACTACTCTCTGGCGTTCCAGGCTCTTTGAAGAACACCGCCCAATTCACCGCATCTTTTGATTCTTGCGAAGCGTTTGAGTCAGAATATTCGTTCACACTGAATGGAATAGCCAGTTTATTGTAGAAATACTTATCCTTCCCGTCGAGTGTTTTAATACTTTTCACCGAAGCTCCTCTTTCGTCTTCATTTGTCATGAACTCACCCAGAGTCAGTGCTCGAACTTCTTCTTCTGACATCATGGGTGTCATTGCTGGTTGAGCCGCTGCAGTCGCTGCATCCGATTGAGAAGCCCCTTGTTCTTGACCGTGCGAAGCGAACTCAATTTTACCACCGATAGCACACTGTCCCACGCTGTCATTCACCAATGCTTGCCCCATGTTATCCAATACGACACTTTCATAGGCATCGCTCCATGATACCACGGCAGGAATACACGGTAAGTAAGATGATCCCGTAGGTTGCAATTTACATTGTCCAAATGTAGACGCTTTTACAACGAATGGAATCCCCAAATCCATCGTGTTACCGACTAATTTTTTCGATCCGTCCTTATCGTTGATATAGGTTGTACTTTGACTCAACACTTGAAAATCTGCTTGTGCTCCCGAAACACTTTTATCGCATTTACATTTGGCGCCGTCACAGATTACGTATGTTCCCGATCTGCTTGGTTTTCCGGAGTCTGTAATTGTTGCTTCTTCGCTCATCTTATTTCCTTTTAATCGTGAGTGTAATATTTTTATGGTAGTTGGTGCCTCGCACCTTAACATCATGAATGACAACCGCCTCATTTATCCAAAGTGATTCTGGATCGATGATATAGTCTCCTTCCAATGTTGAGTTCAGGTTTTCGGGTTTAAAATCCGTCACTTTGTATCGAAAATACTTCTCCAGTGAATCGTTCATCCCTTCCTGTACCCTTTGTTTTCCTTTTACCTTAATTCGTAGTTGATCTCCAATATTTGACAAGCTCCGTTCCTCGTAATACGTCAGCGGTACCTCATCATAAACTCCTAAAAACTTCCGTTTATTTTTGGACTTCTTGGTATAAATTAATTCGTCATTAAGTTCAGTACTTGAGTATAGGTGTTGCAATACTAGGTCTCTGCTGAGCAACTCTCGAAGGCGCTCTTCATCGTTATAATTCCTTTCAGTAAGCGTCAACAGTCCTGATACAACTTCCCCATAGAATTCCGTGTTTACCACTTCTTTAGCAAGTTCCCATTCCTTCAGAATTTCCTTGTAATTCTTCACTTCGGAGATGATTCCTTTGTTGTAATAGAAATGAAGCTTGTTCACCGGCTTTGAGACTTTGAGATAAATCTCATCCATTTTATTGAAGCTTTTCTTCCCGTTGATGTAGAAGTTACTCTTCTCCCAATTCGTAAATACTCCTCCTCCGATATACTGAATATCCAAATCGTATTTAAACGAACTTTTCGATGTAAGTTGATTGTCGTGAACGTCCATATCCGAGGTAATCTCATACGAGGTCTCGATCACATTCCGCGTTCTACGCTGAGGAAGTATTTGTTCAAGTGTTTTCATTCAATCTTCGCCAATTAATGCTGTTCAGACATTAATTTCATTTATTCCAATGGATACTCGATCCACGTGTTAGGTTCTGTCTTTACTTTAAACACCCACTTTCCATTCTCTCGGTACTCTACCGTTGCTATCAGATCGTCGATATGATCCTCTATTTGGTCAGAAATGAAGTCATCCTCTTCTTCATAGTATCGCGTCAGCTTGTCGCTTTCCTGATAAAAATACCGTGAGTAAAAGGAGGGGTGTTTGCTTTCTATCTTATCAATGTTCAGTGTTCGTTTGTTGTAGGTTTGAATTTCCGCTGCTCTTAGATCGCTCTCTACTGGACAATTCTCTATCACATAATACTCTGCAAACTGTCCGTTGGTTGTGTTATCTGCGTCCATTTCGAATCGAAGACTTTTCAGCTCGTAGAACTTTGTTTCATCTGATTCGCATCCGAAAAGCACCACTAATAACATGATCAGTAGTGACCAATAATGATTAGAGCGTACCTTCAAACTCCTCTTCAAATTCAATCTTCGTAATAAACGGTTTATAATTTCTTCTGTGTTGAAGCAAGAACCAACTTCTGAATCCTGCCAAGTACCCATACTTTTTGTCCACATCTGGCTTATCCAATCCGAATTGATCAAAGAGTGTCACTTTAAATTTGCCGCTGAAATCAGATTCTCCAACTGTGTATTCGATGATGGATATTTCATACGCCCATACATCGTTGATACAAATAGTTAAACCTCCTAAAAAGGTATCTGAAAGTGTACTGAAACGCGGACGACCATACGGTTTTCCATTCCAATCGATGGTTTCATTTTTCAATGAACTGATGTCTCCTTCCTCGCGGACGACCGTTTCAACAATAATATCTCGTAAGCTCGTAACAAATCGCTGAGTTGATTCGTGCTCTTGCACATTCCTAGTCAACACATCATTCGTGAATTCTCCTCCTGAATTCGATTGAAACTTATCAATCATACTGAGTGCAACGACCTCTAACTCACCAATAGAGAACAGGTCTGCTACCATTACACGTAGGTTACGCCAGTGCACCGACTCAGGACGATCAATATCCATACGCATTAACCATCCTACGCTTTCAATGTCTTGACGAGTGTAGACTGCATGTCCTGTATTCATATTGACTCCATCTCCGTATCCCATGTCATTCGCCATAACACCTGGAGATCTTTCTCCTGGCGCTCTGTAACGATCCATAATAAATGGGAGATCAATCGCATCGATTTCACTTTCTACATTTACACTCGGAGATTGCAAGTACGCATAGACCGTAATCTTTTCGTTATCGAACAGTGTACCTGGAATCCTAATGGTCTTTCTGACGACCGTTCCATAGATTCTACCAGGATTCTGAAAATCTTTGATTGGGCCATCATCTATTTTATACGCCCACTTCACCGCTTGAAGTTCACCTCCGACCGGTCTTCGAGAAAAAGCAGTTGCGGTGTACGTATATTCTTTACCCACTTCCACTTTATCCGGACCTTCTACGGTTGTCACCAACAATTCCTGCGTTTCTGGTCCTTCCGGTTGCTTGTAGCTACCATGACTGATCTTGGCATCGGAACTTTGCACAATACTCTTTGCTGAAGATAAATCGATATCTCCCCCAGTAGCATTTACAACGACGGTTCCTGCTTGTTTAGTAATGTTGGCTCCCGTTTTGAGAATTTCTCCACCCATGACTAAAAGAGTTTTACTTTGCTACCTGA
The DNA here is from genome assembly GCA_041582905.1 of Crocinitomicaceae bacterium. Taxonomy (GTDB): domain Bacteria; phylum Bacteroidota; class Bacteroidia; order Flavobacteriales_D; family Crocinitomicaceae; genus UBA4466. Next base: position 4,366 of record JBFHGY010000025.1, read on the forward strand.
ATTGTTGTTGATCGAACCAGAACTATTGAGTTCCATATCTTCCGACGCACTGGTTTTCATAACCGTTTCAGCATGTTCCTGAATACTCATTGCCAAAGACTCGAAGTTTTCGCTTGCTTGCTCTGTGATATTCTTCGCCAAAATTGTAAAGTCTTCATTCGCTACTTGGCTCATACTATCACCTGCATTGAGACTCATATCATCACCAGCACTAATTCCCATGTTCTTACCAGCTGTCATCGAGAGATTCTCTTTTGCTGTAATATCGATGTTTTTCGCTGTAATCGTAAAGTTCTCAGGAGCGCTCATGTGAATGCTTGAGTTGGCGGTATCGAAGAAGATAATATTCTTATTCTTATCGGTAATCGTGATACTTTCTTTTCCATCTGTATCATCGAATCGAATCATGTGTCCATTTCGCGTGATGGTTGTCTTAATGTTGTTATTCACTTGACCACCAGCACCTGTTGTACCATTGAACATGCTTCCCATAACAAACGGTCTGTTTGGATCGCTGTATCTAAAACCAACCATTACGGTATCCCCCACTTCAGGAATATGTACATAACCACGGTTTTGATCGATCAAATCACTGGAACCTGCATCTGGTGTCATAACACGGAGCCAAGCTGATTTCATCTCTCCACTTTGCCATTGGAAACGAACCTCAACACGTCCTTTCCCCTTTGGATCTGCATTCGATAACACTGTAGCGATTTGTGTTTGAGCCATTGGCATTTGCACCTCTGGTTCTGGTAAATGCGTTACATTCGCTGAGATTGCTTCAAACTCATTCGTGTACGAATCCATTCCGCTTGCAAGGTGATTGATGCTTGTAATGATGAATTCACCATGATTCTTAATTTCCACTTCACCGTGTTCCGATATTGCTGCAGAAACTTTAATGACAGAACCAATAGTCAAACCTTGCTTCGTCGATTTTCCGCGCAGCACACTACTTTGAGAGGCCACACTTCCCTGACGGTTACTGATCACTGTATCGATTTGATCTTTATCTTTCACACGCGTTCCTGAGAAGGTATTTGGTGTGATTTTATATAGATCTTTCGTCTTGTTAAACGCGAAGCTACCCAACTCGTTCAGTCCATCTACATTGTCTTTTGTCTTTGAACCGTGCTGAGCGTGTTCCATTGAATTATAGGTGAAGCGACTTTGTTTATTTGGAAGTGCTTGGATGGAAATACCAATAGAATTAAGATCTGCACCATATTCGACATTGATCGCTTTCTCCAACGACGGCTTACCAAAAATCAATTTCACCCCGTCGTAGTACAACCATTCATTATGTTGTTTTGCCAATCGTTGTACAAATTGGAAATGAGATTCATTGTATTGCGCTTGGTAATCGAAAGGCGTTTGATGAGCTGGTGAAATTTCAGCCTCCAAACCTGCTTCCTCTGTTACATCACCTACAATTGTACTCAGGTCTTTATCGAGCCATGACTGCATGTGCTCCCCCGCTTCCATTAAGATTGTTTTGGAATATCCTTTTAGGATAACTTGTCCACAATATCCATCTGAGTGTAACAATTGCACATCGACAATTAAACCGAGAAACTCTCGATCGTCGAAGGTAATCACGATTGATTTACCTAGCCATTCTTTCGACTCAATAATGGTGTGGGTCTTCCTTGTTTCAATGAGTTCCGAATCCACCACGACTTCAAATTCGTGATGCTCATTAATCGTTTGGGTTAATTGAATTTTTTCGAAAAATTCCAGTTCTCTCCCATCAATGCTAACAGTAGTTTTCGGTCTTTTCATAGTTCTTCTGTTCTAAGTTTTCGAAGTAGTGTAAAACGTTTCCTTTATCGTTTACTGCGTAGCATGCTCAACAAAAAAATGTTTGCACGTAAAGCTTCAAAAGCGACGTTTCCGTAGAAACGAACTGTGTGGGAGATGTGTAGTATAGGTGTACTTCTGGTTCTTTACGTTGCGTTCATTCAACAGAGATTTGATGATCACAACTACATTATGGTATCCAAATTAGTAAAAGAATCAATATCTCTAACTATTTTCGAACGTTTTTTTTCAACAAATTATTTAATTCTGTTCTACGAACTAACGAAATACCTCGCTGAATGAATGAATTATTTCGATGAATTAGTTTGCGTCAAAACCACACAACCAACTCACAATTAGTCAAAAACGAACTCTTATCGACTGTCTAACAAATAATTACACAAAAAAAAGGCGCTGAATACCTTCAACGCCTTCGAATTCCATTTTTCGAAATCTAAGAATCAAATGGTTACCAATGACTTCTTTACTTTTTGTTTCGTTAAAGCGACTTCTAACACTTCGGTCATCGTCTGCACATAGTGAAACTTCAATCCTTTTAAATAACTCTGCGTGATATCATCTACATCTTTCTTGTTTTTATCACACAAGATGATTTCTTTGATTCCGGCGCGCTTAGCAGCCAAAATTTTCTCTTTGATTCCACCAACAGGAAGCACTTCTCCTCGAAGCGTAATTTCACCTGTCATTGCCAAATTCTTCTTCACCTTTCTACTTGTATACACCGAAGCGATTGACGTCAACATCGTGATCCCCGCGCTTGGCCCATCTTTTGGCGTAGCTCCTTCTGGAACGTGAATATGAATATTTGTTTTATCAAAGATTTCCTGATCCAAATTGAGTAATTCGCTGTGCGCTTTGAGGTACTCCAATGCGATTACTGCTGACTCCTTCATCACATCACCCAAGTTCCCCGTGAGGGTTAATTTCCCTTTTCCTTGCGTCAGCGACGACTCAATAAAGAGAATGTCTCCACCCACACTCGTCCATGCGAGACCTGTTACAACACCTGCCACATCGTTATTGTTGTACTTCGTCTTTACGCGACCAGCACCCAAAATGTCAAAGAGATCATCTATTTTAATTTTCGATTCAAACTCCTCTTCCATTGCAATTTGACGCGCTCGATTACGTACCAATTTGGCCACGACTTTATCCAAGCCACGCACACCAGATTCGTTGGTATACTCCTCGATTACTTTCTCAAAGGTCTTTCGATCAATGGAAATATCCTTGGATGTAATTCCGTGTTCTTCGATTTGCTTCGGCAGTAAGTGACGCTTGGCAATCTCAATCTTTTCCTCAACCGTGTAACCGTTCACTTCGATCAATTCCATACGATCACGAAGCGGACCTTGGATTTCACCCAAGTTGTTAGCCGTTGCGATGAACATCACACGAGAAAGATCGTACTCCGTTTCTATATAGTTATCGTAGAACTCATCATTTTGCTCCGGATCTAATACCTCCAAAAGAGCCGACGAAGGATCACCATGATTGCTTCTTCCGAGTTTATCCACCTCATCCAACACAAAAACAGGGTTACTGATTCCTGCCTTTTTAATGTTCTGAATGATTCTTCCTGGCATCGCTCCGATGTATGTTTTACGGTGACCGCGAATCTCCGATTCATCGTGCAATCCACCTAGAGACATACGAATGTACTTACGACCCAGTGCTTCTGCAATCGATTTACCCAAGGATGTTTTCCCCACACCCGGAGGTCCGTAAAAACAAAGAATAGGAGATTTCATATTTCCTTTCAGCTTCAAAACGGCCAAGTATTCCAGAATACGTTCTTTCACTTTTTCCAGTCCGTAATGATCGCGTTCCAAAATTTTTCGAGCACGCTTCAAGTCTAAATTATCGTTCGAGTACTCATTCCATGGCAAATCCAACATGAGGTCGAGGTAGTTCATTTGAACCGTATACTCTGCCCCTTGTGGGTTCATTCTTCCGAGCTTCTCCAACTCTTTGTAGAACAACTTTTCAATTGTTTCATCCCACTTCTTCTTGGAAGCACGGGTACGCATGTCGTTCACATCCTGCTCTTGCGGATTGTCTCCTAATTCATCTTGAATCGTTCGGATTTGCTGTTGCAGGAAATATTCGCGCTGTTGGCGATCCATGTCTTTACGCACTTTCGTGTGGATTTCATTGCGCATTTCCAGCATTTGCGCTTCAAGCGTCAAGTGCTCCAATACCATCATCACACGCTTTCGAATATCCAATTCTTCCAGCATCTCCTGCTTTTTGGACACATCCGCATTCATGTTGGACGAAACAAAGTTCACCAAGAAAGTTGGACTATCAATATTGCCAATGGCAAAAGAAGCTTCGGAAGGAATGTTCGGGCTATCCTGAATAATTTGCAAGGCCAAATCCTTGATGGATTTAAACATCACCTTCATCTCCTGATTACTCTCGTCTACACGTGTTTCTTCGAGTAAGGAAATTTTTGATCGAAGGTAAGGATCCGTTTGAGTTGGTTCCGTTAGTTCAAAGCGTCTTTTCCCTTGAATAATCACCGTTGAACTTCCATCAGGCATTTTCAGCAGACGAATGATTTGCGCTACTGTCCCAACTTTGTTTAAGTCGTTAAATTCAGGCTCTTCTTCTTCGAAGTTCTTTTGCGCTACTACACCGATGATCTTCGAACCTTTGTTCGCATCTTGAATCAATCGAATGGATTTATCTCGACCTACTGTGATCGGAATCACCACACCTGGAAACAAAACATTGTTTCTCAACGGTAAAATCGGCAATTCATCTGGAAAACTCTGCGTTCGCATGCTTTCCTCTTCTTCCGCGGTAATCAATGGAATGAATTCCGCATCCGTTTCAATATTGGAAGTAAATTCTAAAAAATTCTTATCAAAAAAATCAGTCATATATCTTAATCTCTATAAACCGTCAATGTGTCAGTTTCACGACCAAAATTTGGCGAAACAGGCATTCACGATAACGCATTAGTGATTGTCAAAGGGTGTGCCACATCATCGGAACTGCAATTTTGTCTTAGTTATTGCCAGAAAAACCGTTTGATTTGTCAGAAATGAACTGCAAAATATCAATATCGTACAAGGACAATTGTGCTCCACGGCGTTCCATCATGTTTTCCGCACTTTCCAGCGCCCGATCGAACTGATAGCTTTCACCATTCAATCCCCATTGGAAAGATGGAACATATTTAGGAGGAAATTCGGCACCAAAAAGATTACTTGAAACTCCTACCACTGTTGCCGTGTTAAACATCGTGTTGATACCACATTTGGAGTGATCTCCCATCACGAGCCCCATGAATTGAACATCTGTTTGTTCCAACTGCTTAGACTCAAAGGAGTACGTTTTTACCTTTCCGTAGTTATTCTTCAGGTTCGATGTATTCGTATCCGCTCCCAAATTGCACCACTCACCAATAAGTGAATTCCCCAAGAATCCATCGTGTCCTTTATTGGAAAAGCTTTGAAAGATGCAGTTATTGACTTCTCCTCCAACCTTACAATGCGGTCCAAGCGTAGTAGGTCCGTAAATTTTCGTTCCTAATTTCAGCGCACTACTTTCATTCATTGCCAGAGGACCACGAACAATAGACCCTTCCATAATCTCCGCATTTCTCCCGACGTAGATTGGACCATTCGTCGTGTTCAAAATCGCGCCTTCCACTTGTGCTCCTTCCTCAAGAAAAACCATATTTGGATCACCGATCACTGTATTCGTATGTGATAAGGGCTCAGATGTTCTTCCTTCGGTCATTAATTGGAAATCACTTTTAAGCACTTCCCCATTGAGCTGATACAAATGCCATCTTTCAGTAACAGCAATTACTTCTCCTGAAAAATTCACTTTACGTGCCCCATCTCCTCGTCGAGCGATCCAATCGGTTCCATTGTGTAGCTCAGCATTATCCTCCAGCAAAGTGATCGCGTCTGCCATCTCTCGATTCAGAATAACGCTTCCATTCATTACTACGCCATCATTTGAAGGGAATTTTCCCGACAAGTATTCTTCCGTAGCAAAACCAACCTCGACGTGAGGTAATAAAAAACGCCAACGTTCATCATTCGTCAAGATGCCCATTCTCAAGTTCCCGACAGGTCGTGTGAGTGTGAGAGGAGCGAATTTTAACCACTTATTATTATCGTGCAATACTACTTTCATGTTCTTCTATTTGATTGACATTTCTCTTGGAAAATGCCCACATCCCAATAAAGGTAAAAAAGGAATTAAAAATGATGATCTCAATTCCGAATACGTAATTCCCAAACAAGCCAGGTTCTCCTTCAGGAATACCAGGACCTCCGAATGAAAAGTACCACAAGCCAACTGTTAGGAGGATAGATACAAGACAAATCAACGGAACTAACCCATCGTTTATTACGCGTTTAAAAATGATCCCAAAGAAGAACATCCCAATGAGTGGACCGTATGTGAATCCAGCAAATTTGAGAAGCAATCCGATTGCTGAATCGTTGGTGGTATATTTCAACAAAATGATCACACCCACCAAAGCTACTGACATTCCCACGTGAACCATTCTTCGTGTACGTTCCTGCTCCGCGGCTCTTTTCTTCTTCAAATTGAGGAAATCAATGGAAAAGGAAGTCGTTAGAGAAGTCAAGGCTGAATCCGCACTCGAATAAGCTGCCGCAACAAGACCTAACAAAAATAGGATTCCGACCACTGGTCCCACAGCATCACTCATCGCTACGGAAGAGAACAACATATCGCTTCCCAGCTTTTTATCCGCGATAGCAGCAACCGTCTCGGGCATATTGACCTCAGCATACATGTACAAAAGACTCCCCAATGCCAAGAAAACAAGGTTTACAACTACAAGTACCACTGCCATGCTGATCATATTCTTTTGCGCATCGCCAATGTTCTTACACGACAAGTTCTTTTGCATCATATCCTGATCCAACCCCGTCATTCCGATCGTGATGAACATTCCACCCAAGAAACTCTTCCAGAAGTAGTTTCCTCCCAAAAAATCGTCGAAGAAGAACATTTTCGAATGTCCACTAGTTTCAACTGCTGTGATGATTCCTCCCTTCTCGGGTAAGTCGAGTGCATTTGAGATAAAATAGACTGTCAAAATAACCGAGGAAAGCATGAACAAGGTCTGAAGTGAATCGGTCCAAACAATTGTCTTAATTCCACCTCGACTGGTGTAGATCCAGATCAATAGAATGGAGATCACTACCGTTACTTCGAAAGGAATCCCCCATTTCTCGAAGAGAATAGATTGCAGCACATTTGCGACCAACAGTAAACGAATCGATGCTCCAATAATGCGCGAAATCAAAAAGAAAAATGCTCCCGTTTTGTAGCTCCAGAATCCAAATCGATCTTGCAAGTATTCATAAATAGACGTCACATTCGATCGATAAAAAAGAGGAAGCAATACATACGCCACCACAAAATAGCCGACGAGGTACCCGAAAACGACTTGCATGTAGCTGAACTGCTTGGTGGCATCTCCTACCCATCCTGGAATGGATAAGAATGTTACTCCACTCAAAGAAGCTCCAATCATTCCGAAGGAAACGAGGTACCATGGCGATTTTCTATCACCACGAAAAAAGCTCTCGTTATTGGCACGACGCGATGTAAGTAATGAAATTCCAACGAGTACACCAAAATACAGTACTAAAACAAGAACAATTAATGTTTGTGACATACCTTCGACTTAAATGATAACCAAAAGTACGGTTTTCGATACGAGAAATGGGTGAAACACGACCGAAAAGACAAAAACCCACTTTTTGATGAATCGAGTCTTTCGATCTGTTACTTTTTTGCACAATAGAATTCTATATTTGTATTCTTAAATAAAACAGTATGGAAACCATCATTTTTCAGATTGCCTTGATCGTTGTTCCCGCAGGAGCGGTATTGCTAACAGCTGTCTACTTTCTCCGTCAGCAGTCGGATAGCAAAGTAAAAGACGCTAAATTGGAATTGACGCAAACCTTAAAAAAGCAACGACAAGAGTTTTTCCTTCCATCTCGCATGGAAGCGTATCAACGATGTGTACTGTTTTTAGAACGAATTCACCCAAATAGCATCGTGATGCGTTTGCAAAATCCAGGATTGCCCGCTATGGCGTTTCAAGTGAAATTATTGGAAACCATTCGAGAGGAATACGAACACAACATTGCCCAGCAATTATTTGTTTCCAGTGCTGCTTGGGACATGGTCAAAAAATCGAAAGAAGAAACGGTCAACATTATCAATTTGGCAGGAAAACAAATGGATGCAACTTCTATGGCAACGGATTTATCTGCGAAAATTTTTGAAATTGTAGCAGAAGTAGGAGAACTTCCATCTGAAATTACCGTTGCTATCCTAAAGAAAGAGTTGCAGGAATTGTTCTAGGATGAAGTTTTTACTCTCCTACCTTCTTCTTTTTACGCTCATTTCTTGTTCCGCCCCCGAATCAACACCGACTGCTGAAAAGCAAATCTCTACGGTACAAGTTGACACGCTAGCCTCTCAACAGAGCCTTTCATTGGATTCACTTTGGCAAGAGCTCGCCTTTGAAAAAGGTGGATGTTTAACTGGCGGACAGAGAGTTGTCGAGGGTAAATTTGGACACGAAATGTGCGTCTTAACGAGCACTCGAAATGCGACAAGAGCGGATTGGACACCTTTTTTTGAGCATTCCAACGAAGAATTAACCGACTTTTTGATCCAGCAATTATCCGACACCTCCAAAACGCGGATCCATACTTGTCCTTTTTTTGTTGCTACAAGTGGAGAAGTTGCCGTATATTGTCTATCGAAGATTCACTTGAAAAATTGGTATGACCTAGCACCATTCACCTCGTATCGCGATAGAAAACCGACGAATTCAATTGATTCTGAGCAAGCCTGGCTACAAGAAATTCTTGAAGACAGCGTTCAACGAAAGCTTATGATAGACGAATGGCGATCACTATGACACATAAAGGCGTGAAGAAGTTTCTAGCGATTCTTCTCACTCCGATATTTTTCATCCTCAGTTTCATCTTTTCAGATGTTTTTTTCGAGTATGTTTTAAGTGGTCTTCCCGATGTTCAAGTTCATACAGACATACTTGGCAACCCGATATCTAGTTATGTATTCGCCTCATCAGCAGCTGTTCTGCCCATTCTCATGTTTGTTTCCGACTTAGGTGTGAACTATCAAAAAACGTGGCAGTTCCTATCTACTCTTTTCTTCACCTTGTTTATGGGATGGTTGTTTGTCTATTTGCGCCTCGTCTATATCGATTCTACCCTAGAATCAAC
>JBFHGY010000026.1:0-13291 GCA_041582905.1 Crocinitomicaceae bacterium
GATGTTCGCATTAGTTACCGAACGTTGAGAATATTGAAGTCCTTGCTTCAACAATACTGCCTGGTTACTGTCGTAGTTCGTTTCTCTCAAGTTCGCCGCCGACTTTGTACCGTTTTGTGTATGGAACAAGGTCAATGAGAATTTGCTCTTTCCGAACTTAATCGATTGTCCCAATAAAGCCGTCCATAATACGTTCGACTCAGTTTGTTCTCCTTTTGACGTACGATCGCGGAACAATGCCGTTTGGCTTGAATCCGTTTCCATGATGTACTCGTTGTATTGCACATCCTTATAATAGGTATTCGATGAACGGTAGTTCAATACAACATTGTATCCGTACGTCAAACGCGTAGAATCTTTTCCATTTTTACCTCCCACATAGAAGTTCTTTTGATTTCCTGTTGCGAACGCGTAGTTCTGATTCATGAAACTAAACGCCTTCTCAGTCGCCATTGTTTCACTGAACTTTTGCGTGATGGTAGCCGTAACTGGATCCTGCAATGCTGGATGAGGAATTTCCGTAGCCGAACTAATCGGCAATCTACGAGTTCCATCGTCAAATCCGAGGAAATCCAATGCACCACCTTCATAGGAAATGAAATCAGGATTGAATGTTGCGTTTGTGTTATATCCCAATCCACCTTTGAAGTAAAGCGTCTTTTTTGTTGGGAAATCTTGCGTTGTGATATCAATCAAACCACCTGTAAAATCGGCAGAAAGATTCGGGGTGAATGTTTTGTAAACAGTAATTTTATCTACCAATACTGTTGGGAAGATGTCCAATTGAACCGAGTTACGATCTGGATCCAAACCAGGAATGTCCATTCCATTCAAAATTGTTTTCGTGTATCGGTCACCCAACCCACGGATGTAGACATTTTTTCCATCTTCAACAGAAGCTCCAGGTGTTGTTGCCACGGCGTCCACTGCTGTCTGGATTCCTTTCTTTTGCATGGCTTCCTTTCCAATGTTATCGGTAGTACCTTCACCTTCAGCACGATCTTCATCCAGTTTCTCATCTGAAGTAGGAGGAGCAACTCTTGCCGTTACAATTACCTCATCAACATCCGTCAAAGAAGTTGACATTTCGATATCAACAATAAGTACTTCACCCGCTATTACTTCGATTTCTCTTTCTTCATCGATGAAACCATCTAATGTTTGAGAGAAACTAAGCGTATATTTTCCAGGAGTAAGACGAAGGTTGTAGGCTCCGTCGAGGTCTGTGTACAGTTTTCCAACACCATTTACTGATACTTTGGCGTCTACTACGGGATCACCCGTTTTTGCGTTGGTAACAATTCCTCGCACGATTTCCTGACCATTGGAAGTTAAAGAAATTAGAAGAAGGGCGAGGAGGGAGTAAAAATGTTTGATTGTCATCATTTTGTTTTTAATACAAAATGCCCGTGATTGACATCACAGACATTTTGTTTTTTAAATCTATTAGATTACTCTATGTAAGTATCTGATTTTAAAGTTTTCCGTTAACTGAACACCAAGTCCATCCGTTGAACGTAGTTGCTGTTGCTCCAGTTGCAGTTGTAGAAGTCATTACTCCTTCAGCAGCTGTTTGGTCAGCAGCAGGAACAGAACAATCATTTACTCCTGCGTCATCTTGAGATGCTGTGTAAACGCTAGTTGCTGAGAATTCAGATCCTGTGAAAGTAAGGATTGGAGAAGCTTGCGTCAAGTAAGTGAAAGCATCTGTTTTCGCATCAGCACAATCGTTTTGGTAAGAAGCTCTGATTTTCGCTTCACCCATTTTCACGTTTGTGATTGATCCTTGCGCTTTTGATTTGAAATCTCCACGAGCTTCAGTACCACCGAATGTGTAAACTGTTCCGTTTTCAAGAGCGAACAATCCGTTTGTGTATGTGCTTCCTTCTGGTCCATCGATTTCCAACGCTTCGTCAGAGTTAGATCCGTTGATTACCATAAAGTTTGAAACTGTTCCTTCGTAGTTCATGTCGATATCAACACCGTCGTCTCCTTGGAAACCAACCAAGATGTTAGAAGCGTCAACTGTTCCTCCGAAGAACTCAACACCATCGTCCAAGTTAGCAACGATTTCGATGTTTGAGATAGACGTTCCGTTACCAACACCACCAAGTGTCAATCCGTTGATTTCGTTACCAGCTCCGATCAATGCTCCACCGTGACGGATAGAGATGTATGCCATTGTTCCAGAGTTATCAGCAGCATCAGATCCACCGAAAGCACCGAATGTATCAGTTGTTGGGAACCCTTCAATTTGTGCTAAAACATCACCGTCAGCGGCAGAAATTGGAGCGTATCCTAATACTACAAGTCCTCCCCAAAGACCTTGATCAGCCTCAGTAAGGTTTGTTCCTGTCAATTCTCCTGGTTGAATGTTATCCAAGATAGAAGTGAAGATAATTGGTTGAGACGCTGTTCCAACTGCGTTGATACGAGCTCCTTGACGGATAACCAATGCAGAAGCCAAAGTTCCAGCACCTTCTTTTGCTTTAATGATAGTTCCTGGCTCGATTGTTAACGTGTGACCACTTTCAACAACTACTTTTCCAGTCAAAACGTACACATTTTCAGCTGTCCATGTTTCTGATTGGATAAAACCAGCTTTTTGGATAACGTCTCCTTCTTCTGGAGTTTCGATGATACAAGATCCGTCATCTTTTTTCGCTTTTTCGTCGTAGTTAGTTGCTGTTGGATCTGTACATCCTTTCTTACAAGATGTTGCTCCAAGCGCTAGTGATGCCGCCATGATCATCACTCCGAATTTCAATGTGTTTGTTTTCATAATTTCTAATAATCAAGATGCTTGCGCATCGTCTTCTTCAAATTTCTGATGCAAAGATGGAAGCTATTTGTGAAAACCACTTTCCCTTACCCTTACCTTTCCGTCAACCTTAAGTTACGCTTATGTTAACATTTTTCAGCCCCCCTATTTTTAAAGGGATTCAGAGTCACTAAACGGTTTTAATGATTTCGGATTTTCTTCATTTTTTGATGTTTTTTTGAGTAGAAAATTGTCGGATTTTCATGCTTAACATCCACGTAACATGACTTGGTTTTAATTTAACGTAAGCGTAAGGTGGTGTTAAATCCTTCGAGCGCTGTAGCCTGTACTTTTGAGGAACTGAATTTTAGAAGAGACATGCATACCATATTATTAGTAGACGACGAACCAGATGTATTAGATTTCCTTTCCTATACTATTAAGAATGAAGGATACCGAGTTTTCACCGCTTCCAACGGTCAAGAAGCAGTAAACAAAACCATTGAGCTTTCGCCAACATTGATCATTATGGATGTAATGATGCCCGAAATGGATGGTATTGAAGCATGTACCACAATCCGAAGTAACTCATCCATCACTCAACCTATTATTTGTTTGTTGACTTCCCGTTCGGAGGACTATTCACAAATTGCTGGATTCGATGCTGGAGCTGATGATTACGTAGCGAAGCCTATTCGTCCGCGTTTGTTAATTAGTAAAATCAGTTCTCTACTGAGACGACCAGCTGTTCAAGACGCAGTATCTCCTGTTTCACAGGGAGTTGTGATTAATCGTGAATCATTCTTGGTAACAGCCAACAACGAAGACCTCGTGTTACCGAAGAAAGAATTTGAATTACTTGAGTTATTGGTAAGTCGACCAGGAAAGGTATTCACACGTGACCAAATCATGTCAATTGTATGGGGAAATGACGCCATTGTTGGGGAGAGAACCATCGACGTGCACATCCGAAAATTACGTGAAAAGCTGGGTAATGACTATATTCGTACCGTTAAAGGAGTTGGATACACGTACAATACGATTTGAAAAACATTAAACCCATCACACTATTATTGAGCGGAAGTTCCATACTGGGTGTGCTCGTATTTATTTTCTTACTCATATCGAGTTTCATTTCTGGAGACTTCAATGTCTTCGTACTTGTCCTTACCCCTATTTTTGTAGCAATTACTGCCTACTTCACGTTCTATTTTTTCATCAAGCACTTTATTACCGAACGTTTGCGTATTCTTTACCGCTCCATCCGAAAAGGGAAATTTGGAGGGAAACAAATGAGAAATTTCAAACTGTCGAATGATCTCATTACAGATGCGGAAATTGAAACAAGAAGGTGGAGCGATGAGCAAATTGCTGTGATCTCTGAACTCAAAGAGCAAGCAGAGTTTCGAAAAGAATTCCTTGGCAATCTTGCTCATGAGTTGAAAACACCCGTTTTCTCGATTCAAGGGTATATCTTGACATTGCTTGAAGGAGGATTGGAAGATGAATCGGTGAACCGTAGCTTTTTAGAACGTGCATCTAAAGCGACAGATCGTATGTCTGCTATTCTCGAAGACTTGGATCAGCTCATGAAAATGGAGGTGAACGAAATTCAACTCGACTTGACCCATTTCGACTTGAAAGAACTAGTTCAAGATCTTTTCGAAGATTTTGAAATGCGCGCTGAGAAGAAGAAAATCACTTTGAAATTTGCCCGAGATTACGATCCAGTGTACGTTCATGCCGATAAAGGAAAAGTTGGACAAGTGTTAACCAATTTGATTAGTAATTCTATCTCTTACGGAAATAAAGGTGGGACAACTAAAGTGCGTTTCGACACCTTCGATGACATTATCACCTTAGAGGTTTCCGATGATGGATTGGGAATTGATGAAGCGCATCTTTCTCGTTTATTCGAACGATTCTACCGTGTCGAAAAAAGTAGAAATCGAAACGAAGGAGGTTCTGGACTTGGTTTGGCCATTGCGAAACATATTATTGAAGCCCACGGACAAACAATCAATGTTCGAAGTACTTTGGGCGTTGGAAGTACGTTCACCTTTAGTCTTGACAAAGGAAAAAAAGTCGGATAATCCCCCTCCTCTTTCTCTAACATCCTGAAATTTCACCTACCGGTGGTTATGATTTGATGCTTTGTGTGCACTAACGTGCAAAATATAATATTATGAAAACACAAAGAACGAATGATTTACCTCAAGAAGGCTTCTCTCGGTATCGAAAATGGTATCAACGCTTAGTCTTATTTACACTACTTCTACTTTCAGGACATTTTGCCGAAGCACAGCAGTCATTGTATGCTGTAGATTTCTTCAACAATCAAAGTCGGCTTTTAGTGGTAGATGAAGTTACAGGAGCCACCACCCCAATTCTAATTTTTCCTGCGTCTGTGGGACGTGTGTCACGATTAGCTCATGCACCCGATCAAGGAGTATTTTACGCGTATGGTGATTCTCCAACTAACGTGCCCACGAATTTACTTCGTATTAACGTATGTGACTCGAACGTCGTCGATTTAGGCGATATCTCCTTAAATGGGAACAGTGTATTTCCTTCGGAAGGACTTTCATACGATCCTAATACATCAACGCTATATGGCGCTGTTGGCACCGTTCAAAATAGTCCAACAAGTAATATCTTGGTCAGCTTCAATACAACGAATGCCGTAGCAACCCAAATCGGTCTCATTAATCAAACACCTACACAGGTGAACAATGAAATGGATGTTATCGAGTTCGTAGGAACAGGAAATACTTCAAGTACCTTATTAGGCTTTGATAACTTTCCTAACAATAATTCCATCATGTACACCATCGATTACAATGGCACTGCACCGGGTACCGCGAACGTACTGAATAATTACAACGCATCGCAAGGCCTAGGTGATTTTGCCTACTTGGAATCTACTGATGAATTGTATTACATCGGAGGGACAACCATAGGAATCATCAACCCAACTACAGGTGCTATTTCCAATACAACGACAGCAATTACCGGAGCAACAACTGTTTTGGGTGCAGCATGGGGATCTTTAGCAAGTGGATGTTCATACGAACTAGGTGATGTTGCCATTACATGTGATTCTATTGATTGTATGTGTTGTGGTGCGCCAACGGTTTGTATTCCTTTCAACGCAAAATGCGAAGTAGAAGACAGCATGATCGGAATTGATTTCTGTGTAACATACGACCAAAGTTTCATGACACCAACAGGCAATGTTAGCTTAGGAGATGTTGTATTGGACGGATCACCAGACGCGGATTATGCGATTAACTACGTGATGACACCAGGAGAATTACATGTCAGTATCTTCTACCTTCCTTCAGCGCCTGTAACAGCCATGTTCGAAGGAGCAGGAGAAATTGCGTGTGTTGAATTCGCATTAACCTCAAATTATCAGACGGGCGACACATTGGATCTTGGAGTGTGTGAAGTAATCGAAGGATTCCAAACACATGTTGAGTTCGATTGCGCCGATTCAGGATCATTTGTTCTCTTGAATGATGATATTCTAGAAGGAAAATTGATGTATTGGAACGATGATTTGCGTCCATTGCGTTACGACCAAGCCAATCCAACCGATTACTTGGTAACTAACATCAGCGGTACAGATGACAACTGTGTGATTCAAACACCGAACGCAGAAGTTCCAGACATCGATGGAGACTTTACGTATGACATCAATAATGGAACATCGATTGAAATTCTTCGTGATATCCAAGGAAACTCGACATCTTCTGCTCCATGTCCGTCACCAACCGGAGTAATGCCCTTTATTAACGGAATGGATGCCTACTGGACGAGTCTTGTAACTACACTCAACGGTTCATTCGTGCCAAACCCTTATCAAATTGTTGCGATGGATGTAAACATGGATGGATTTGTATCAGCGAACGACATCACGCATATTCAAAACAGAACAATCGGAAATATTTGTGAATACCCACAAGCGTGGAACTATCCGAATCCAACGATCAATTCCTTGGACTGGCGTTTCATCGACCGCACAACTGTTGAAAACTCACCTGAATACGTTGTGAGTAATGTTTACCCAGCGAATGATCAAGTAGGCTACTCGAAATATAACGTGCCAGACGTACCTTTCTGTTTGGAAGTACAAGTAGATTCGAATGGAACATTCTGTACAACAGTCGGTAGCGAACGTTACAATGGTATTCTCTTGGGAGACGCGAATGGAAACTGGGCTGGAAATACCCCCACAGTTATTGTGAAGCAAGTGAACGATGAAGTATTTTATGATTTATCACAAATCACAGCAGACGCTAATTGTGTATTCTCAATTCCTGTGTACTACACAAGTACAGATAATTTAATGGCCTTGGATTTCGCAATGGATTACGATGAAACGCGTTTAACGCTTCAAAATATCATTCCAGCAACAGGAGCCAATGGGCAAATGATTTCAGCCTTCAATAACTTGAATAATCAAGTACTCTTTACATCTTACGCGAATGTTCCGGGAGGAATAAATCTTGCTGCACCAGTATATTACTTGCAATTCACATCTGTGGATGATGAAATCACAGCGGCAGATCTCGGGGCGATTGATTCTTACTTTAATGGAGAATCCGCTACCAGCACGATTTCAGGAGGAAACGTAGTATGTAGTACGTTGGATGTATCAGAAATGATCGAACTCTCAACGATTGAAGTATCTCCAAACCCATTTGAAGATGAGTTAAGCATCTACTTCGGAACTGATTTGGGACCAAATACAACTATTACTCTTTACGACCTTCAAGGAAGAAAGAAGTTAGAAATGGAATGTGTAGCAAACGGAAACGTAGCGGTGAATACAGCATCGTTAGCGGCAGGTGTCTACATGGTGAATGTGAATGGAAAATCCATTTCAAAAGTGATCAAACTATAAGATCATCACGGATTATCTTAGAGCCGTCTCATTCAATTGGGGCGGCTTTTTACTTTCCAAAAAGTCCACCTTTCCGTTGAGGAGTTTCAATTTTTTGTTTGAAGCCAACAAGAATTGTCAAATTTCGATGTGTTGATGGCGTTTCACTCTCATATACTTTGGTCAAACCGAAGTCATACATCCCTGATAAGTAGAAAACATTTCCGTTCTCTGTTCGAATTCCGGCTCCAACACGCGCAAGAGCCGAAACATCGATAAGGTTTAAGTAATCCAGTTCCCAACGATATGCCTGGAGCGTTGTTCCATCATTCAGTAGAAAGGCAGGACTCGAAACAATCGTATTGGAATACACCGCAGCACGGACTCCAACGCCAGAAAATCCAAAATACTTTTCACCGAATTCTACTCCAACGACTTCAGAAATGCTCAGGTAGTTATGTCTTACTCGTTCGATTGCACCTTCGCCCAGAATTTCTCCTTGCTCGTTAACGTAAATCAGTTCTTGTTGGAATCCCTTGTTGAGATATCCAATACCAAAGGAGGAAGTAAAAACATTGTGCTTGTATTCGTAAAACAGATTGGCGAATCCAGCATTGAGCGTCTTGTAATAATCAATATCCTTTCTTACCGTCTGTGCGAATGTTGGGCCTCCTTCAAATCCAATTGAATGTGTTTGAGCATGAGCCGACCACATCACGAATGAACCAAATAGTGCCAGAATTGTTTTCATTAAATTGGCAACGCTCCTATTCGAGAAATATTGTCTCGTTGGCGCACCAAAACAATCCGAATCAAGGAATTAGTGTCTTCTTCCGCCTGTGTAAGACATCGCTTCACCTTTTCCAAAGCTGTAACTAAACCCTAGCGTAATGAAACGTCCTCTCTGCGAGAAACTGTACAAATAATAAGTCGATTGATCGATTATTGTCTCGCGAATACGCGAAGCGAACATGTCTCGAACGGCGAGGTTCACCACACCTTTCCCTTTCCAAAGTTTTCTGCGCAATCCTAAATCGGCAGAAGCAAATCCTGAGACTTTTCCCTGAATGGTTTTTACGGAAGATTCATAATTCCCTGTCAATTCCAAATCCCAATCGTTCCATTTAAATTTTGTCATAGCGCGTGCAGACCACTGATCACCTTCAAAATCGAAGTTTTGAGATTCGAATTCACCGAGACGATTAAAGTATCCATAATTGAAATCACCATTCGCAGAAAACCATTTTGTGACCGTGTATTTCCAGTTGGCTTCTACTCCAACTTTGTGATTTACTCCAATGTTCTCGGGGCTTGAAATCGAAATATCATCCTGGAAATAGGTAATTCGCTCCTTCACATTTGTGGTATACAAATAGTATAAACTGGTATTCAGCATAAACTTCTTCCAGTAAAAAATGCTTGTCAACTCGTAAGAATCGGCATATTCTGGCAGCAATTTCGGATTTCCCGTCCAGATGTTATAATTGTTTCGAATATTGAAGAATGGATTCAAATCCCATAAGCGAGGACGGAAGATTCGACGTGAGTATCCACCTTGTAATTGAAACTTATTGGAAAACTTGTAGGAAGTATGTACCGTTGGGAACAGGTTGGTAAAGTTTTGATTGTTTACTTCATTCGTTGTAGTCAATACTGTAGTTAAATCTGTATTCTCGACACGAAGTCCCAATTTCAATCCCCATTTATCCGTTTCATACGCTCCTGTAGAATACACTCCCAATACCTTTTGGTTGTATTCAAAATTATTCGTGAAACTAGAATCGATGACATAGCCTGTTGCTTCCTCATCATATACGGCGTAATCATTCCCAACATCATTGATTTCATACATTGCCCCCGATTCGAGTGTCCATTTCTTGCTGAGTGGATTTACGTAGTCGAGTTGTACCGTTTGACTGAATTGATAAAACGAAGTTTCTGTTTTCTGATTCCGATAGGTTTGAGTTCCAACGATCTCCGTATTCGTAAAATCAGAAGATTGAGTCTTTCCGAAATAACGTCCCAAAGCGCTCATTTGAAGCGTATGTTCCTTGTTGTTTTTGAATTCCTTTTTGTATTGAAGATCGTACTGATACTTTGGATTCAATGCAGAAGTCGTTTCTCCCCGCAGATAACTCGACTCCAATTGCCCGAGCGAATCGTAGATGGCAATGTTCGTTTCTGAAGGTTGTTGTTCAATTTCGTACGCAAAATTTCCTGACAAGGTAATCGTGTTGTATTTATTGAGATAGAAATCAGATCCGAGGGTAATGTTGTAAAAATTCTCATTTCGATAGGCAATTCCATCGCTTAACACGGCGCTTCCACTAAGCAAATCACGGTTTTCATTTTCGTTGTATCTCGGTAGAGAGCGGTATCCTGCACCGAACTGCGTAAACAAATTCACCTTCTTCGCACGGTAGTTGATGCTTCCGCCTATCGAATGATTGTGCGGCCATCCCGTATTCACCGAAACGGATCCATTAAAACCTTTCTTTTCATCTTTCTTCAGGATAATATTTAAGATCCCAGAAGTTCCACCTGCATCGTATTTCGCAGAAGGATTAGTTATCACCTCAATGGACTCGATCATATCTGCAGTGATCGTTCCCAGTGCATTTGCTGGGTCGTCGGACAAAACCGAAGGCTTTCCGTTGATCAAAATTTGCACACCACTGTTTCCTCTCAACTTAATATTCCCTTCAATATCCACGCTTACAGAAGGCACGTTATTCAAAACCTCCATGGCTCCCATTCCTGTAGAGCTGATATCTTTCCCAACATTAAATACGCGCTTGTCTAGCTTAAATTCCATCGACGATTTTTCTGCCGAAACTTCAACTCCTCCAATTTCTTGGGCAGCCATACTTAGACTGATTGTACCCAAATTTGCCACGTTACCGTCATTCGTATTCGGAAGGTCAACCCGCTTTTCATCATAACTGAAGAAACTGATGCGTATGTAAGCATCTAAGGAATCACTGGAAAGACTAAAATTTCCTTCACCATCAGAATTTGTTCCCACTAATACATTCTTTGAACTCTTCGAAACCAATACCACCGTCACGTACGGAATCGGTTCACTGGTTGAAGAATCAACCACTTGTCCCTTGTAGGTAATCGACTGAGAAAAACTCATGTGAGCACACACGATAAAAACGAACAAGCTCAAAACACGAAAGAATGAATGCATCATTGTAAAAGAGATTTGAGCACAAAGTAATCAGCTTTTTCTTAGAATTTCAATGTAGAATCGGTGAACGACTTCTTTTTAACCCTCACCGACACTCCCTCCTCATTTATCAACATTAGATCATACATGTCTTCAGATCATCTACTTATGACTATTCGTCATCTGAAGGGTTAAAAACGTCGTTCACGGAATAAATAAAAAACTTGATCAAATTGTCCTTAATTTTGAATCATGTGGAAAAGGAAGAAATCAAATTGGGAGTTCGCAACAGAAATCCTCTTTCAACTTGGTTTGAT
Source organism: Crocinitomicaceae bacterium (assembly GCA_041582905.1). GTDB lineage: Bacteria > Bacteroidota > Bacteroidia > Flavobacteriales_D > Crocinitomicaceae > UBA4466. Next base: position 11,139 of record JBFHGY010000026.1, read on the forward strand.
TGCCATCGTACTCACCTTTTATTCCTACGAAAAGCATCTGGGGTACGGGAATTTCGATCTTGACTTTCCAAAACTCACCATCTTTATTAATTATGTTACGGCCGCAGTGCTTATCAACTACTTGCTATTGCCCAAGTTTTTGTACCCGAAAAAGTACATCGCATTTTCGCTTTACTCTCTTTTAATTATTGCTGCAGTAATTGTCATCGAGGAAGGAATTATTGAGCAGATTTTTTATCCTGACACCCGCGGTCGCAGCTTTCCAGGCGTATTCAATAATCTATTCACGGCGATGCCCATCATCACCATATTGGTTGGGTTCAAATTTGCTTGGGATGCACTTTATCAGCGCCGACAGCTCGAGGCATTGGAATCGGCCATAAAAGAAAGTGAACTACAGTTCTTAAAATCACAAATCAACCCTCACTTCCTCTTCAACAATTTAAACAACCTGTATTCGTATGCCTTGGAGCAATCGCCGAAAACACCTGAGATTATTCTCGAATTATCAGGCGTATTGCGTTACATGCTCTATGAATGCAAAGAAGAAACGGTTCCGCTTGAAAAGGAAATGGAACAACTCAAGAATTTTGTCAATTTGAGTAAACTTCAGCTAGAAGAAAGAGGAAATGTAACATTCACCAAACCACCACAACAAAGTGGCTATCGCATTGCTCCTTTAATTTTATCTGTTTTTATCGAAAATGCTTTTAAGCACAGTGCGTCCAGTCAACACAACGACATTGATATATCCGTTCGTTTGAACTGGCGCTCAGAAGGCGTACTCGAATTTATATGCGAAAATACCTTTACGGAGAATAGCAACACAGAAAGTCTAAGCAAGGGAATAGGCTTACAAAACGTCAAGAAACGCCTTATGCTTTTGTATCCCGATCGACATCATTTACAGATCACGAATGAAAAGAACCGTTTCCAAGTAATTCTTACACTTCAACTCGAAACAGACAAAATATGAGATGCATTATCATTGAAGATCAAGCCCCAGCTCGCCGTGTTTTACAGAAATATGTGAATGATTACGGTAAATTGGAATTGAAGGAATGTTTCTCTTCTGCAACAGATGCACAAAGTTATTTAAGGAGTAACGGAGTAGATTTAATCTTCCTAGACATTCACCTACCCGAACTTTCAGGACTGGATTTCTTGCGATCATTAGAGCATCCACCAGCTGTTATTCTTACGACCGCCTTCGATGAATACGCCATGGATGGATACGAGTTGGATATCGTCGACTACCTCCTGAAGCCATTTTCCTTTGCTCGTTTTTGCGTTGCTTTAGAGAAAGCGGAACAACGAATTTCTGCACAAAACAGATTATCCAAAAATGATAGTTTCTTCATTAAGTCTGGGCGTGCGTATGTGAGTGTGAATCGAAAAGACATCCTTTACATTCATTCTCACCTCGACTATACGGAACTTCACTATGAATCTGGAAAGCACATTGCTCAAGAAACCTTAAGTTATTGGGAAAAGACCCTGCACGCTTTCGACTTCGTACGTGTTCATAAATCGTACATGGTAAATATCGGTTCGATTGATCACATACAAGGAAATAAGATTTACTTTTCCAATGGCGATTCTATTCCAATTGGTCGGGCATATAAGGATGACTTTATCACCAATCATGTGAAGCTGACGGATATCTAACCCTGAATTGAGTTCGTTTCATTCATCCTAACTGATTTTCATTTCGATAATCGGAATAACTAACATGCAATTATCCTTTTGTGCGCCTCCAAGATTCCGATGGGATCGTCATCGGAACGGTGTACATGCTCAAGTGTTGTCGAAACTACGTGTTCAGCTAATCTATCAGCTGTTAATGACTTATACGCTGCTCGAAGCTTTTCGTACGCATTTTCTTCCAACAGCTACCGCATTTCCACCTGGCGCAGCATTCGTTTAGTATGAGAGGTGGGGAATAAAAGGCACTTCGGTTCCATTTCGACAACTTTCGGATTCGACACACTTCGACAGGCTCAGTGTTCAACTCAATGCAGCGCGCTCAGTGAGCTTTTAAAGTAACAAAATCAATGCATGATTCAATGGCCTTTTGGAACGTAATCAACTAAATTAGGGCTTCTTAAAAGTGGCGTTCGTCCCGATAACTATCAAGATACTCTCCCACCAGA
>JBFHGY010000027.1:0-13216 GCA_041582905.1 Crocinitomicaceae bacterium
GTAACCAAGGTAAGGTCTCCTTCTACATCTTTACGCGTTTTTTGAAATTGAATCGTTGATTCGTCTATTGTTGTTCCGAAAAGCGCTTCAGCATTTTCCAAAAGCGCTTTGGTAATTTTTAATTCCATTATTTCTTGATTGAATTCGCGGCGTCTACGAACAAGTCGAAGGTAATTTCCGCCATTCTATTTTGTTTGTTATCGAGGCATGGGTTTACTTCTACAAACTCCATACACACTAATTTTTCTTGTTCTCCGAAAGCACATAAAAATTCGCGTGCTTCTTCGGGAGATAATCCATGAGGTACGGGTGTCCCTGTTCCGAAAGACGTCAATTCAGGATCCATTGAATCTACATCAAAAGAAACGTAAATCATATCGCAATCCGCTAGTTGATCTAAGCTTTTTCGTACAATTCCAGCAACACCTTCCTGCCTGACTTGATCTACCGTATGATTGGTAATTCCATACCGCTTCATGATCGCATCTTCTTGTTTTTCTGTATCGCGAACAGCAATAAATACTAGGTCTTCAGGCTTCAATTTTGGACCTTCAATTCCTGTATTCTTTAGTGCATTCCAATGACCTACGATTCCCTCGTTTGGCTCATTTGATTTGCATTCCAAATTATCTTCTCCTAGCGCCGTTGCCAATGGCATACCGTGCATATTTCCCGAAGGCGTTGTGTACGGAGTGTGCAAATCACCATGAGCGTCAATCCAAATGACTCCTAGGCGTTTTTCTGGATACGCCGCTTTAATTCCTGCAATTGTGCCACCAGCAGAACCGTGATCCGAAGCTAGAACCAACGGGAATTTTCCATTCTCAATTGTCAGCTTAACCATCGATGAAATTCGATCGAACACTTTTACCAATCCTTCAATGCGTTTTGCATACGGATACTTGACACTGGTATCCAACATATGATTTTCGTTCTCAATGCGCACTGCTGGGTAGTCATAAAAAAACTGACTCCCTTTTTTTCGAGCCGCAGTAATAACCGCATCTGGCCCCAGAGAAGCACCTCTTGTACCAGCTGTAATCTCCGATGAATTGATGATTAATTGTAATTCTTTCATAGCTTTCAATTGACTGCAAAAATAACAACATTGCCGTGATTCGTATTCAAATCTAAGTAACTTTAGCGCACCAAACGCGTTCAACAAGAAACAATCATACTATATGCGCAACTTCGCACTCTTTTTCGTCCTATTTTTAACTCTTTCCATCACTTCTTACGGGCAATCGAAGCGAACCAAAACATTCGTTGGAATGCTCGAGTACAAAATCAGCGTTCGTGATTCATCCTTGAAAGAATTGGTTCCGGATAATCGAATGATCGTTTACACAAACGACACTATCACGCGCGTGGAAAACTTTACTGACAATTTGGGACAGCAAATCGCGATCAAGCACATGTTAATGGAAAAATCCTATTTATTGCTGAATACAGATTTTGGTCAATTCGCCATTCAAATGGATGAGAGCGAGGCGCAGAAATCGGAACAGGCAAATGATACGACAGTTACCTCTGCTGATAAATATGTTTACAAGAAAAAGTGCGGACGAAAGCGACTCCTCGGAAGAAAGATGAATCGAGTGATGGTCTCACACCCTGATTTTGATGAGCCGATCGAGTTTTTATACCTCAAAGGGTATTCCACAGAAATTGTAGATGCCTACCCGAAAATAAACGGAATTCCGACCAAGTATAGTGTCATTACACCTGATGCTATTTTCGACTATGAATTAATCAAAATCAGCGAATACACTCCCGATAGAGATTTGTTTGGAATCCCTTCTGATTACGAACGCATTAGCTTCGATGGCTTCATGGATAAGTTGATCGAATCCAAAGAAATGCAGGAACGCCCCTGATTCGGATTGAAATCCGTATTCGATTAGCTAACATTTGTTTGTGTATAGTTCCTTTTTGACGTGTTCGACAGTGCGTTAATCCTATTTATCTTCGTAAGATATAGCTACAAGAATGGCATTAGACAACGAATACATAGCAAAAGATGAAAAATCGACTTCGGAGAAGAAGAAACCGAAGGCGAAAAGCAGTACTTCTGCGAAACGAAAAAAGCGCGCACCTAAAAAATCGACTCAATCCCCCATTCAACAACTCAAAGACCGATTAAAGCAAAAGAAGGTCAAAACGAGTATTGGTGTTGGTTTATTGATTTTCTCATTTTTCGTTTTTCTTGCCATCTTTTCCTATTTGTTTACGTGGCAAGAAGATCAAAATCGATTGATCAATAAGGGATTTTTTGAGTTCCTATTCGAAGACAATATCAATCCAGTAGCTAACTGGCTAGGGAAATTTGGAGCATGGACATCTCATCTTCTTGTATTTCGTTGGTTTGGTATTTCGTCGCTCGCCATTCCTTTCTTTACGTTTGTTTTATCGATCAAGCTACTTTTCAACATCGAATTACTGCCACTTCGCAAAACACTTTCAACTGTTGTATTATCGCTCGTTTGGTTGAGTGTATTCTTCGGATTTTTTGCGGACCAAGTAAATTACTTGGGAGGAACATTTGGTTACCAACTCAACGATTGGTTTAAGTTGACACTTGGTACCTTTGGCTCACTCATTTTGATTTTAGCCATCGGTTATCTCTTCGCGCTCATTTTATTCAACTTTAATCTAAACAAGATTATTTCGTGGTTCAAGCGCACTAAAACTTCAGAAGAGGAAGAAGATTCAACTGAAGAAAACAAAATTATTAGTGAGGATGATATTGCAGTGGTCAATACGATCAAGGAAGAAGAAAAAATTGCGGAGCAGGTCGCTAGTACTGTTGACTTATCGGAAGGCCCCGAAAACGAGTTGACTTCTGAAGTAATTGATGAAACAACAAAAGAAGAACCTGCAGTATCCACACCACAACCGGAACCAGAGCCTATAACTGAAAAGCTAGAAGATTCTGATGATGGCGAATTCTCGGTAAAAGTAGCCACAGCTGACGCAGACGATGAACTTTCCAATGAGGAAGTGAACGACAAACTGGAAGAATTCGGAGAGTACGATCCAAAACTAGATTTGTCGAGCTACACGCTCCCTCCTATTGATTTACTTCAGAAATACGATTCGAAAGGTCCATCTGTAGATAAAGCAGAATTGGAAGCGAATAAAAACAAGATTGTCGAAACACTTTCGAACTACAAGATCGAAATTTCGAAGATCATGGCGACCGTTGGACCGACCGTTACATTGTACGAAATCGTTCCTGCGCCAGGTGTTCGTATTTCCAAAATTAAAAACTTGGAAGATGACATTGCCTTGAGTTTGGCAGCTCTTGGAATTCGTATCATTGCACCTATCCCAGGAAAAGGAACCATCGGTATTGAAGTACCAAACAGCAATCCAGACATGGTTAGCATGCGCTCATTGATTGCCTCGAAGAAATTCCAGGACAGCAACTTCGAATTGCCTGTCGTAATGGGGAAAACCATTACCAATGAGACCTACACCTTCGACCTTACCAAAATGCCTCACTTGCTGGTTGCCGGAGCTACAGGTCAGGGTAAGTCCGTTGGATTGAACGCCATTTTGGTGTCCATTCTGTACAAGAAACATCCAGCTCAGGTGAAGTTCGTATTGGTTGACCCGAAAAAGGTCGAGTTAACGCTTTACAACCGTATTGAACGCCATTTCCTTGCGAAACTCCCAGATGAAGAAGATGCAATCATCACGGACACATCCAAAGTTGTTGCTACGTTGAATTCCTTGTGTATTGAAATGGACGATCGTTACGAGCTTTTGAAAACGGCTCAAGTTCGTACCATCAAGGAATACAATGCCAAGTTCATTGCACGAAAGTTAAATCCAGAAAACGGACACCGTTACTTGCCATACATCGTAGTACTGATTGATGAGTTTGCCGATTTGATTATGACGGCAGGAAAGGAAGTAGAGCATCCGATTGCCCGTTTAGCTCAGCTCGCCCGTGCGATTGGTATTCACTTAATCGTAGCCACTCAGCGTCCATCCGTGAACGTTATTACAGGGATGATCAAAGCCAACTTCCCTGCGCGTATTGCCTTCCGTGTACTTTCAAAAATTGACTCGCGAACCATTCTAGATGGATCAGGAGCAGATCAATTGATTGGGCGAGGTGATATGTTGATTAGTACAGGCTCCGACATGGTTCGACTTCAATGTGGATTTGTGGACACTCCAGAAGTTGATGATATCTGTGCATACATTGGAGATCAGCGTGGTTACACCGATGCTTTCTTGCTTCCAGAATACGTCGACGAAAATTCTGAAGGCGGCGGAGGAAATATGGATAACGATGATCTAGACGTTCTTTTCCCAGATGCAGCACGTATAGTAGTGATGCATCAGCAAGGCTCCGCGAGTTTATTGCAACGTAAATTGAAACTTGGCTACAACAGAGCTGGACGAATCATCGACCAACTGGAAGGAATGGGAATTATCGGTCCTTTTAAAGGAAGTAAAGCACGTGACGTATTGTACGCTGATGAAAATGCCTTAGAAGAATTATTGGCAAGTAAAGGATTGGTGTAAACGTTTCATCGTTTTCGAGTTTGGATCTGAAAGCCCAATCCTGCCGAAAAAATCAGCTCATCCGTTTTCAAATTTCCTCGTTGATGAATCAACAATTTCGATTTTGTATACGTCAAATTCGCGAAGAAATGGAAATACTTCCAGACGAAATAAGTCGTTCCAATTCTCAGTGCCGCGGAAGGTTGTATTTGAGCACGCATTGTTGTCTCCTGCGTATTCATGTACGTTATCCCCGATTGAAAACCAACATTTCCGTCCCAATTTCCTTTGTTTAAATGATACGATAACCCAAAATAAGAGCGAATCCCATCATTAATTAAAGCATCCGCGTTCTGACTATTCAAGAAGATGTACGTGTCACCTCGAAAACTGAATCGTTTATCTAAAAAGTATTCAGCAAAACCATTTGCGTAGAAATTACTCTGATTGTGATTCAACATGCCCGAAGGAGCATAAGTAATGGATGCTGCGAGTAATCCCGGTTGGATGTATAGTTCTTCCTGAGCCAAGCTAGGACTGGTCACTGCAATTGTCAATATAACAAGCCATCTCCTTACCATAAGTCTGCAATTTTATAGTTAATACTCAGGTGGAACAATAAGTGTCCTTCAAAGCTTGTCCCATCATATTCGTGAAACTCAAGTTGACCGCCATGGACATCTGCGTGAATCTCATTTCCGAGATGCAACATATATTGTGTCACAAAGGAAAGATCCAATCGAGGTGTTAGATTGTAATGAACTCCAGCTCCAGCCTGTACTGCTGAACTCAACCGCGTTTTTCGAACCGTAAAATTCGAATTGTCTTGAAATTCTGTGTAGTCGAAACAATGTCCCGCTAAAATATAAGGTCTTAACCGTGTGGTAGGTTCCTCTGTGAGATAATACAACACGCTCCAACCGATGTGATAATCTGTTCGTGACGCTAAATCGCCAATATCACTCGTGATGTAATCAAAAAACCAATCAGAATTGACGCGATCAGCAAATTGTAGACGAAACTGCCCTCCGATTCCGAATCCCGGAGACTCATTATCGTGACCATTAAACGCACTAACCGTAGTCCTTGTTCCGAGGGAAAATAAACCGCCTTGTGTATTTTTTACCTTTAGATCCTGTGCAAACAAACAGGTAGGCAAGAGAGCAAACGCAATAAGTAATTTCTTCATAGTTTCTTTTCGGAATGGTTGATAATTCAAAAACGAAGAAATTGATAAAATGTTTTCTGAATGTTCAGAATTACTGTTTTACAAAACGTTGCGTCGATTGAACATCAGCGTGTACAACCGTTACAAAATAAATGCCTTCTTGATACGCTTGAACATTCAATTCAATACTCGTTTGATTTGTGACGAAGCGAGAGACTTCTCTTCCTACTCCATCCGTAATGATTACTTCAGCCTTGAGAGGAAGTTCGTCAATTTGAATCTTGTCTTCAGCAGGATTTGGATAAATCAAGAACACAGGTATTTCATCCATTTCAGCAAGTCCAGAAGCCTCCTGAATGATAACTTCCAATTCCGTTATTTGCGAAACGGCATCAATTTCATTATTGATTCGTGCTTGAATTGTTCCCAAACCAAATGCATTCCACTCCACAAGAATCGAATCCCGCGCGCTTTCAATTACATTTCCGTTCTGAACAGACCAACACGTTGAATCTTTCGAAGCAATCGAAACGGAATACCATTCTTGTGTTCCTTCGTCTACTAAGGTATTCCCCATGATACTCGCACTATCCGGTTGCAATTGTGAAAAATAATGATCTCGAACAGCATTAAAAATGGTATCCCAATATGGAGTTGGAGGTGAATTAAAATCTCCGTTTGACGCCCCATGCGGCTCGTGATCTTCTCCTTCAAAAAATAAGTAATCATGATCGACACCATGAAAATCTAATTGATTGTGGATACAACGTGAACCGTACGTTAAAGGCGTGGTAAAGACTCCGAACGGATGACCATCTGCAAAAGGAACAACGCCATCAGCTGTACCATGAATTAATAGTGCTGGGACAGTTTCATCTGCATCAACCCAAGAAGAATCTCCTAAAGCTCCCCATAAATTGACAATTCCTTTTAAATTGACATCGTGAACATAGTTGTTCCCCGTGCAATCCAAACATCCCAAATCATTATCGAAAACACCTCCGTAAACAGAAGAAGGAACCTCATCTTGGTCAGCGTAAGCCACATGCACTGTAGCGAAACCTCCTGCGCTGCTTCCTCCTAAGAACATATAGTTGGTGTCCACATCATAAATGTCCGCGTATTCCATCATGTAACGAATCGCTGCTCTGACATCCTGTGTACCCCGATATACTGCTCTTTCAGCAGAACTCGATGAAACGGGATTAAAGCCCAATCGATACCCAATAGAAGCCGTCACATATCCGCGTCTTGCGAAGCTATCACACAGCGCTACCATATCGTCCGCTTCCTTGTCTCCTGTAAGGAAGCCACCTGGGTGCACCCAAAACATTATTGGACGTTTGGTTAAAGGATCGCCAATAGGTTCGTAGATGTCCATGTACAAATCCGTATTGTTATATGGAATCGTCCAAACAGGAGCCTCGCCATACTTTACATTGGCGTGCTTGTAGACGGAATCAAAGATGGGATTTTGGTAACGGTTGGTATCGCATTGCGCGAAATAGACTTGAGAAAGAGCAACTAAGCTCAGTAAAAGCAGTAATTTCTTCATGATTCGGATAAATAGCGCGTTTTCACTTTGTAGTAGCGATCACCTAACAAATTTATCGAAAAGTTCTTGGAGTTCAAACTATGCATGCATAAAAAAAGCGACCCGAAGGATCGCTTTTTCAGTATTTTCAGAATCAATTACTCAGAAAACTTGTCAATTACTGCTTGAGTAACACCTGTTGTAGAGAATCCTCCATCATGGTACAAGTTCTGCATTGTAACGTATTTTGTCAAATCTGAGAACATCGAAATACAGTAGTCTGCACAAGCCAACGCTGACGCATTTCCTAGTGGTGACATTTGCTCTGAGAAGTTGATAAACTCATTAAATCCTTTAACTCCCGACCCCGCTGTTGTCATGGTTGGTGACTGAGAAATCGTGTTAACACGTACTTTTTTCTCAATTCCGTAGTGGTATCCAAAACTACGCGCAATGGATTCCAAATACGATTTGTTATCAGCCATATCGTTGTAATCAGGGAATACACGTTGTGCAGCGATGTATGTAAGTGCCAAGATCGATCCCCACTCATTCATTGCATCCAATTTCTTTGTTGTTTGGAGTACTTTGTGAAATGATAAGGCAGAAACATCAAGTCCTTTCATTGTCCAATCATAATTCTCGTCTGTGTAGTGCCTTCCTTTACGAACGTTCACTGACATTCCGATAGAATGCAAAACGAAATCGAGTTTCCCTCCAAGAATCTCCATTGACTTCGATACCAAATTCTCAAGATCTTCAACACTCGTTGCATCAGCAGGGATAATTTCACTTCCAGTTTTCTTTGCAAGTTCATTGATTTCACCCATACGCATAGCGATTGGCGCATTTGTTAAAACAAACGTTGCTCCTTCTTCGTGCGCTCGCTCAGCTACTTTCCAAGCGATTGATTGCTCGTTCAGAGCTCCAAAGATAATTCCTCTTTTTCCTTTTAATAAGTTGTTTGCCATGTCTCTTATTTTAATGCTGCAAAGTTAGAATAATATAGATAGGTAGATCAAATTACAATTCGAAAGTGAGTCCGTCGTATGCTACCGACACATTCGGAGGAAGCATTTTTGAAATTTCTTCGTGCGTTCCAAACAAATGGGAGATATGCGTCAAGTAAGCTTTTTTAGGGTTTATTTCCTCAATGAATGCCAGTGCTTCGTCCAAGTTGAAGTGAGCAATATGCTCAGTCAAACGAAGTGCATTCACGACTAGTACTTCCGTTCCATAAATTTTCGTCTTTTCCTCCTCGGACACTGTCTTAGCATCAGTGATGTAGGTGAAATCACCAATTCTGAACCCCAGAACAGGCATTTTGTAGTGCATCACTTGAATAGGAGTCACTTCTACACCATTTGGTAAAACGAACGGTTTTAAATCAATCGGAACAATATTTAAGCTCGGAACTCCTGGATATTTATTCTCAGCAAAAGCATAATGAAACTCTCTTCTCAGCGCAAACTCCACAGCTTCCGAGCAATAAATATTCATGTCTTTCTGCTCACGGAAATTAAACGCTCGTACATCATCCAATCCAGCAACATGATCCTTGTGCTCATGCGTGAACAATATTCCCGAAAGCGTTTTCACTTCTTCCCGAAGCATTTGTTGACGAAAGTCTGGGCCGCTATCGATGCAATAATTTTCTCTGTCTATGGAGATCAATACAGAGCAACGTAAACGTTTATCTTTAGCATCCTTCGAGGAGCAAACTGAGCAATCACACGCAATCACGGGAACGCCTTGTGATGTCCCAGTACCTAGCATTGTAATTTTCATGTCGATGAATTTGAAGGGGTTCTCACAATCTTAACCAAGAGGATGCACCATGCAATAATCAGAATCGATCCACCTATTGGCGTGATTGGCCCCAGAAATGAGAGCTTAACTCCCAGCATATTTTGTATTGCCAAGAGATAAATCGAAGCACTAAACGCTACAATTCCTGCGATAATCATTCGATTGAAAAAGGTTAGTGAGAACGAAAATTTCGAAGACGCCAATCCCAAACTTAAAAGCGCTAAACCGTGGTACATTTGATAACGAACTCCCACTTCGAATGAAGCCAACTGAGCAGGATCTAACTTTTCCTTCAATGCATGTGCCCCAAAAGCTCCGAGAATGATCGCCAAAACGATCATTAAAATTCCTGTAATTACACTCGTTCGATTCATTTTTAGTGTCAATTTTTATCATCAATACTTAAGGTTAAGGTATAATCCAATACCTCTTTCCAACCTTTCCAATTTCCGTAGTTACCGATTGTTTCGTTATGCCAAATAAAGATGAAATCACCACCATAAGTCGATACCTCATCATGCAATTCCTTTACAAGTATTTTACTCTCTTCAGTGGGCAATTTCATATACTCCCGAAGCGTTCCATCCATGTACACAAAAGGATGGATAACGAGGTTTGACACTTCATTTTTTGACACATCAAACCAACGGTGAGCGCGCGCCGTGCCTGCTCTAAAACCAACTATTTCAGCATACCCCATCGAATACTCGTGTGTAAAACCTGCAGTGAGTAAATGTGCAAAAGTCGATGGGATTTCAAAACGTAAAAAATGCTGACGTGAATTCGAGATTGACTTCCCGCAAACATCTTCTAGTTCTTTCTTTTCAGATTGAATGACGTCTTTCTTCAGAAACGAGCCAAAACTTGGGTGTAATCCTACGTCTAAACCTTCATCCACCAGCGATTTGATCAATTGTTGATGCTTCTTGCTCTTAATCGAAATATTCCGATCCTTTTTCCCCCACTTCCCAATCAACCAAAACACTTTCGTTTGAGGAAAACGTTGGTGTATTTCACGAATCGTCGAAAACGTATCGTACGGATCATTCACTTTTCCACGCAGCACGTCCCTCCGCTCTTTGATTCTTTCCCAATTGAATTGAAGTAAATCTTTGAACGAAGAAAGCAGTTTTCTCTTTCCTCGCTTCAGCTTGTAAGCGTAGGTATTGTCGATATCGAAGGAGGGAATGATATTTACCTTCTTTACTTTAGTCGGTTTTAATCCTAAATGCTTCAATATGGCTTCTGACCACCTATCGCACATGGCCATTTTCACCCAGTTTTCAGGAGCTTCCGACACCAAAAATGGAAAGCGACCGTACTCGTCTTTCGTATTTGAAATGTATTCTTCGTATCGCGTAAGATGATAAAAAACAGAGGCAACTGGATCAACAACATCGTCAAATGCATAGCAGTCCATACCTTCAAATTCACTCACCATCAAAGAAATGGAGCTAACAGTACTTTTTAGCATAAATTCAGCCATCGCAATGTGGGGAACAGATATATTTCTACTCGCCGAATAGGCAAAATCTACCTCTTTGCTAGGATCAGTCGTTAATTGATACTTAACCCCACGTGATTCAAAAATGAACTCAAACGCATATTCAATTCGGGGCGATATTTGATCAACGAATACTCGAAGCATTTACTCAATTTCGTCAATAATTTTCTGACAGATGAATTCTGCTGCTTTTCCGTCTCCATAAAAAGTCGGATACGTGTAATCAGACTTCGCAAACAAGGTGTCAAATGCATGAAGAATCTCGTCGTGGTTAGCTCCCGTCAAAATGGCATTTCCATTCTCTACGATTTCTGTCCATTCCGTTTGCTCACGAAGAATAACACACGGCTTTTCAAAGAAGAAAGATTCCTTTTGAAGACCACCGCTATCGGTTACCACCATTCGCGCATTTTTCTCAAGCACAATGATGTCCATGAATCCAACTGGCTCGATTATTTTGATCCACTTTGATTCTGTCACCTTTTTATATAGTTCTGGTGTAAGCTGCGCTTCCATTTTATGCTTCGTACGCGGATGCAATGGAAGAACAAACGTCAAATTATGCTTTTCAGAAATTTGATCAACGGCACTAAAAATCGCTTCCATGTTTTCAGCGATATCCGTGTTTGTATCTCTGTGCACCGTCATCAAAACGAATCCATCTGGAGATAGTTCTTCTTTATCCATTATAGATGAAAACTGATCAGCCACTTTTGCGAAGTGTAGACTATTATCGTACATGATATCCCCACAGTGATATACATTAGGTGCATCAATAGTCGCTTTTGGGCTATGTTCTAGATTGAATCCTTCATTGGAAAGATTCGTTAGACCTGTTTCCGTTGGCGTGAACAACAAAGTAGACATGTGATCACACGAAATGCGATTCAACTCTTCAGGCATCGCTTTGTTAAAGCTTCTGAGTCCAGCTTCAATGTGAATAACAGGAATATATATTTTCGCCGCTGCCAAAGCTCCTGCAATTGTCGAATTCGTGTCTCCATATACAATCACTCCATCTGGCTTTTCATCCAAAAAGATTTTCTCCAGACCTTCAAGCATTTTCGCTGTTTGCTGTCCGTGAGATCCACTTCCAACCTGCAAATTAAAATGAGGCGTCGGAATATTCATTTCTTCAAAGAAGACTTTTGACATGTTTTCGTCGTAGTGCTGTCCTGTATGAACAATTAGTTCTTCGAGTTCCTCCGAAAACACATGTTGAACGGCTCTGCTGATTGCCGATGATTTGATAATTTGCGGGCGGGCCCCAACGATTGTAATTATTTTCTTTCTTTGATTCATCTATCCGAGTATTCCTTCATCTGCAAAACTAAAGTAATTATTGTCGGTAATGATGAGATGATCCAAAATTTGTAAATCAATCATGGTTCCAAATTTCTGCAAGGACTTTGTTAAATGCATATCAGCAGGACTAGGATCTACTGAGCCGCTCGGGTGATTATGCGCCAAAATAATCCCGGTTGCCCGTTCTTCCAATGCCTTCTGAAAGATCACTTTTCCATCCGCCACGGTTCCAGATAAGCCTCCTTTAGAAATTTGGCGAACGGCCAGTACCTTATTGTTGCGATTCAAATAAATGGCATAGAATTCTTCGTGAAGAAGATCAGCAAAATATGGATGCAGAAAATCATACGACTTACGCGAAGAAGTTAACCGCGGAACTTTACTTGCTTCAACCAGTGGTTTACGACGTCCTAGTTCCAGTGCAGCATAAATAAGTATCGCTTTGGCTTCACCAATTCCCTTAAATTTCTTTAGGTCGCTAATGGATTTCCTTGCTAGAACTTGTAAGTCGTTGTTGGATTCTTCCAGAATAATCGAAGCTAGTTGAATAGCACTCATGCTTTTGGTTCCCGACCCAATAAGTAAAGCAATAAGTTCCGCATTGGATACAACGTCTCTTCCTCGATTCAACAATTTCTCACGCGGCCGCTCGCAAGCGGGCATAGATTTAATAGTGGTAGGCATATTTCTCGTTAATGTTTACTTTAAGTTAATCATTCCCTTTCGGTTTTCAAACTCTTTCCTCACTTTACCCCCCACTTATTGACAATTTAACCTGTACAAGTATCTTCTTAAAGCTTCTTGAATGTAATCTTTGGAACTAATTTTGCGTAAGAACTGATAATATGAAGCATTTACATTTAGCGTTTATCGCCATCTCTTTCCTTTTTACGGCATGTGCCCAAGATTCTAACAATACATTGAACTCCACAAATGTTGAGGACGAAGTTGTACTGGGGCCAATCGATCTAAACTCTTTTCTGACTGATCGACGTGATTTATCTGAAAAAGTGGATAGTGTCTTTAACGCCTTAAGTGACACTTCCAAAGTGGCTCAACTTATTATGCCTGCCGCAGGACGTTTAGGACATTCCGAAGAACGTATTCAGTATTTAATTGACAATAATTTAATTGGAGGATTATTATTACTAAATGGAACAAAGGAACAATTTTCAGGCTGGGTGACAGAATACAATGAACGCGTAGATAAATTGGGGCAATTACCATTCCTCTACTCTGCTGATGCAGAACCTTCGCTTGTCAACCGAAAGATTACAGGTTCCAAAACGGTAAAAAAAGCGAATGAAATTACTTCCGAAGAAGAGGTTGTTGAAGTAACGAAATCTATTTCCGATGATTTAAATAAAATTGGAATCAA
>JBFHGY010000028.1:0-13042 GCA_041582905.1 Crocinitomicaceae bacterium
AAATCAGCGGAATCAATTAAAACAGTTGAAGGCGGAGCAAGAAAATGAATTGATGCGCGCGCTGATTGATGGTGAAGAGAAAGAGAGAGAACGCGTGGCGAATGAACTGCATGATGGACTGGCGTCTGACCTCACAGGAATTAAAATGGTGCTGAGCCAAACGACATCGGACTTACCCGACGGAGTGTTGAATGCCTTGTCACGAGTACATGAGCAAACCCGACGTATTTCTCACAATCTTTCACCTCTCAATTTGGAGAAATTAGGTCTGGTCAGTGCGCTGAAAAACTTCACACAAGAGAATTCAACCGAACAAGTGAAAATTCATTTTTATGCGTCGAAGGATCACGTAAATATCGAACCCATTCAACATGCGACACTGATTTATCGCGTGTGTCAAGAGTTAATTCAGAATGCATTAAAACACGCCGAAAGCACCGTGATCGATGTGCAATTGATGATTTCAGAGGAAGAGTTGACTATCAATATAGAAGACAATGGTTGTGGGTTTGATGTCGCATCGAAAGCTGAATCTTTTGGACTTATGAATGTTCGAAAACAAGTAGAATTATTGAAAGGAGAATTAAGCATCGATAGTCGACCGCAGAATGGAACGGTTGTTTTCCTATCTTTACCCATAGTATGAATATTCTCGTATCAGACGACCACCAACTTATCCTCGATGGGATAGGAAGTTTTTTAAAATCGAACTATCCTGAAAGCACGGTTTCCTTTGCAAAAACGAAGTCAGCATTAATTCATGCATTAAAATCGGAAAGTTTCGACATTCTTCTGCAAGATGTCCGTTTGGGAAAAGATGACGCTCGAGAGTTTATCAAGGAAATTTTTGAAGCACAAGCCGACGTCAAAGTGATTATTGTTTCCACCTTGTTTGATACGCTGACGGTAAAAACCTTGCTCAATCAGGGCGTGCATGGATACGTCATCAAGGTAGACGGATTGGAAGAAATTCAACAAGCAATTCAAGCGGCTCAAAATGGAGACGTTTACCTTTCACAAGCGCTGCAAAAGCAATTGATTTCTTCGAGTTTAACGAATAGCGATTCATCGCAAGAAGTACATTTAACACAGCGGGAGCGAGAAGTGCTTCGGGAAATCCTCAATGAAAAATCTACGAAGGTTATCGCAGATACGCTCAGTATTTCTGAAAAAACCGTGGAAGGATATCGCGCCAATTTATTTGTAAAGTTTGACGTGAAGAACGTCGCCGGCCTAGTGAAAAAAGCGATTCTTCAAGGGTTTATGGATTAGGTAAGGGTTTTCCCTGGGTGCCAATTTGAGGTCTTTCCCTAGTACGTTCTCCTTCATGTCGATCTAATTTTGTGCTGAAATCAAATTGGAAAGACATGGCACGATTACACATTTCATCTACTCTACTTTTTAGCACTTTGTTGTTCGTGTTTGTAGCTGGCAATACACATGCTCAGCTGGGAAAAAGAATACAAGAACGCATCAAAGAGAGTACGGAGCGAAAAATTGAAGACAAGGTTGTCAATAAAGCAGGTGAAAAAACGGACCAAGCGCTTGATAGCTTATTCAAAAAGAGAAAACGACCAGGTTCTGTCTCTTCGGAAAAGAAATCATCGGGTTCCGTGAGTAATTCCGATGGTTCAAATGGAAACGAAAGTGGTTCGCAAAGTGAAGCTAAATCACAACCTTCTGGATTCGATTTTGGTGGAATGCTCAATGCCAAATATGAAAGTTCGTACACGTTGGATATTGAGTTTAAAGTGGAGATGAAATCTCAAGAGAAACCAAAGAAAAAGGTGGAAACAGCAAACATGGATATGTCGTACGGAGCGGATTGCTTCATGATACTCTTCAAAGATGAAAAAGGAGGTGAATCGACGCGATCATTAATGGATCTGAAAAACAATACATCCATTGTACTCAATGATTCAGATATGAGCGCGGTGGCTATTTCGATGGATTTCATGACGGATCAGATCAACCAATCCATGGAAAATTATCAAGACTCGATTCCTGAAGACGCAGATTATACGTTCCGAAAAACAGGAAACACAAAAACCATTGCCGGCTATTCATGTGACGAGTATTACATCGAAACGGAAGATATGACGATGAATGCATGGTACACGGATGATATCAATGTCGAGATGTATCAAAACCTTGAACAATTCCCCATGTTTGGGTCAATGACGTCAGTCGCGAATTATGGTTCACAAGGACAATTGACAGGAACTATGATGGAAGCACACATGGTAGAGAAAAAGGATCAAGGAAAATTTGACTACCTCGTGAAAGAAGTGAATCAAACAGAACAAACGCTGAACATGAATAACTATACGTTCATGAAGATGTAAACCAAAAACCAGCTACGATAAGCGGGAATGGAATCTGCTACCATTTCCGCTTTTTTGTTTTCAAGGATTAAATCGATATCCAACGCCACGAACAGAAATAAAGTGTTCTGGGTGTTTCGGGTCCTTCTCAAAAATCTTTCTGAAATTCAGAATGAAGTTGTCGATGGTACGAGTAGTCGGGAATTGATCCTTCCCCCAGACCCGATCCAAAATTTCTGATCGAGAAACTACTTCTCCTTCACGCTCCAGAAATAGCTGAATGAGCGCGACCTCTTTTTTCGTTAGGGATTGCGTCTCTGTTCCGTTCGAAATCGTGTACGTTTTAAAGTTGATTTCCCACTCTCCAATTTTGGCGTCATCCTCAGACTGGTGTTGGGTCAGAACCGCTACGCGAAGCAATAATTCTTCCAAATTGAAGGGTTTGGGCAAGTAATCGTTGGCACCTGCTTTTAATCCATGAATGCGATCTGTAGTAGTTCCCTTAGCGGATAAAAACAAAACAGGGGCGTTGGATCGTAAGCGAATCTGTTTACACAAATCAATGCCATTCACATGAGGAAGCATAACGTCCAAAATGAACAAATCATAATCCAGTTGTTCCGAGAAATGAGAAGAAGCAGCGCGCCCATCATCGAAGGTGTTGACTTCAAATCCTTCCAATTCCAAATTCAACTGAATCATTTCAGCCAAACTCGCCTCATCCTCTACCAAACAAATTCGCTTCATTACTGTCCTTTTCGAGATAAAAATACAATTTCCTCGCTACCCATGAATGATTTTCCGATAACCCGAACGCCGACTATCCGAAAATCAGACAATCGGGTAGCGCAGCAATCGAATAACCGAAAAAACCGAGTAATCTGTTAATGACTTTATACCCTTCGTGGAAAACTATATCGTTTTTTGCAAGGGCTCCACGAAATTTGGAGTACTTTTGTGCTTTGTTTTTACTCTCAATAAATGTCAAGAGCTATGACACAGCGAAAAGCGATCAAATCAGCATTAATTTCCGTTTTCGATAAAGGTGGATTGGAACCCATCGTAAAAGAACTTCATGCAAATGGAGTAACGATTTATTCAACAGGAGGAACGCAAGCCTTCATTGAAGGATTTGACATCCCAGTGGTGCGCGTGGAAGATTTAACTTCTTACCCATCTATTTTGGGCGGACGTGTAAAAACGCTTCACCCAAAAGTATTCGGTGGAATTTTAACGCGTAGAGATCACGAAGGAGATCAACAACAAATCGGGGAGTTCGAAATTCCAGAAATTGATTTGGTGATCGTTGACTTGTACCCATTTGAGGATACAGTAGCTTCTGGTGCATCACACGAAGACATTATTGAGAAAATTGACATCGGTGGAATCTCATTGATTCGCGCAGCAGCGAAAAATTACAAAGATGTTGTCATCATTCCATCCAAAGATCAATATGCTCCATTTTTGGAGATCATTCAAGCAAACAAGTGCGAGACAAGCTTAGAAGAGCGCAAAGGATTCTCGAGAGATGCTTTTGACGTTTCTTCTCACTACGATACGCACATCTTCAACTACTTCAATCAAGGAGAGAAAGAGATCTTTAAGCAAAGTGTGAAGCCTTCGCAAGTGTTGCGCTATGGAGAGAATCCTCATCAAAAAGGAATTTTCCATGGAGATATGGACGCCTTGTTTGATAAATTACATGGAAAAGAATTATCCTACAATAACTTATTAGACGTTGATGCCGCAGTGAATTTGATGGCAGAATTTAAGAATGACGATCCAACATTCGCCATCTTGAAGCACAACAACGCTTGTGGTTTAGCAACACGCTCGTCTATTTCAGAAGCGTACAGAGATGCGTTGGCTGGAGATCCTGTGAGTGCTTTCGGTGGAATTCTAATTGCGAACCGTCCAATCGATTTGGCGTGTGCTACAGAAATTCACGAATTATTCTGCGAAGTGGTGATCGCACCAGCGTATGACGAAGACGCTTTGGAAGTATTGAAAGGAAAGAAAAACCGCATTATCCTTGTTCAAAAGGAAGTGGAATTCCCAAAACGTCAGTTCAGAACATTGTTGAACGGTGTGCTTGAGCAAGACAAAGATTTCAAAACAGAAGTAGCAGAAGATTTGGAAACGCGTACGAACACAGCTCCAACAGCAGAACAAATCGAAGACTTGTTGTTTGCCAACAAATTGGTAAAACACACGAAGTCAAATACGATTGTATTGGCAAAAGGAAAACAGTTGTTGGCGAGTGGAACAGGACAAACATCTCGCGTAGATGCATTACGTCAAGCAATCCACAAAGCGCAATCCTTCAACTTTGATTTGAATGGAGCAGTAATGGCATCAGATGCCTTCTTCCCATTCCCAGATTGTGTGGAAATTGCAGATCACGCCGGCATCACTTCTGTGGTTCAGCCAGGAGGATCGATCAAGGACCAATTGTCCATTGATTACTGCAATAATCACGGAATTTCCATGGTTTTTTCAGGAAATAGACATTTTAAACACTAAAAGGGAACCTTTTTTCAATATTTCAGTATACCTTCGAAGGCGAAAAGGAAATTTCGCGAGGGATCTAAATCAGCTGAGAGGAAAAAAATGGGATTATTTAGCTTTTTAACGCAAGAAATTGCAATCGACTTGGGAACGGCGAACACGCTTATTATCATGAATGATAAAGTTGTGGTAGACGAGCCTTCCATTGTTGCCAAGGACATACAAACGGGAAAAGTTGTAGCGATCGGAAAGAAAGCACAACAAATGCATGGAAAAACGCACAAACTCATCGAAACGGTTCGTCCGCTTCGCGATGGTGTGATTGCAGACTTCCAGGCAGCCGAGCAGATGATCCGTGGGATGATCAAAATGATGAGTCCAGGTCGAAAAGTATTCAACCCCTCTCTTCGAATGGTAATTTGTATTCCTTCTGGTATTACGGAAGTGGAGAAAAGAGCCGTTCGCGATTCAGCTGAACACGCAGGAGCGAAAGAAGTGTACCTTATTCATGAGCCTATGGCCGCGGCAATCGGTATCGGAATCGACGTGGAGGAACCAATGGGGAACATGATTATCGATATCGGTGGAGGAACCTCGGAAATTGCCGTAATTGCCCTTGGAGGAATTGTATGTGATAAGTCGATTCGTGTAGCCGGAGATGATTTCACGAAAGATATCGAAGAATACATGCGTCGCCAACACAACATTTTGGTGGGGGAACGTACAGCGGAAGAAATCAAAATCAATGTGGGAGCAGCTCTTCCTGAATTGGAAAATGCACCAGAAGATTACGCTGTTCAAGGTCGAGATTTGATGACGGGTATTCCGAAGGAAATTGTGATTTCTTACACGGAAGTAGCACACGCGTTGGATAAAACGATCTCTAAAATTGAAGAAGCGATTTTGAGTGCTCTCGAGATGACGCCACCGGAACTTTCAGCAGACATCTACAAAACAGGTATTTACCTCGCTGGTGGAGGATCAATGCTTCGCGGATTGGACAATCGTATTTCGCAAAAAACGAAACTTCCAGTTCACATTGCAGAAGATCCACTTCGCGCTGTTGCACGTGGAACAGCTATCTGTTTGAAAAATATCGATCGCTTCCAGTTCTTGATTAGAGACTAAGCCCGATTTCTTATTGCTTTACGAAACGAACGGAGGTCTTTCCATTCGGTGTGTCCAGTATCAGAAAATAAATTCCTGTTTCTAATGGGTCAATGAAAATTTGGTTGTTCTCTTGACGCCAGCCTGAAACGCTTTGCCCAATAGAATTCTGAATATCCAAAACAGATTCGGAGGTCAAACCTTTAACGTGTAAAGTGGATGTTGCAGGATTGGGATACACAACAAAGGGAGTATCATCTTCGGGCTCATCTACGTTTACATCATTTTCGATTACTGCGAGTATGGCGTGATATGCCCAATTTTTCAGGCGAACATGAATCATGTTTGAAACAAAAGTGAAGGTTCCGTAGACCGTGTAAGTTTGATTGTTCTCAATATGAATCATTGGACTACCACTTTCTCCGGGTATTCCGGAACCACCTTGAACGCCGAGGTAACTATTCGTTAAATAATTCAGCTTTCCATAGGAATAATACATGGTATCGCCGTTGTACACATTCGAATCGAGGAATGGTTCGTAAGCTGCTGGATAACTGAATTTATAATGCATGCGATTTACAACAGTGGCACTATCTTCTTCAAAGCCGACGCCCATCCAACCTGTTTCATAACCGATGTCCTCGCTTAATTCGAGAACGGCAAAATCTTGATGGAAATTCCAGTTCTTGATGAAGTAAACCTTGTTTACGCGCACGCATCCAAAATCAGGGTGTTCTAATCCATCGTCGTAAGCGGGACACACAAGAATAGTATCTCGCATTAAGTCATTTGTTCCGCCCGTTAATTGACAATGAGTGGCTGTCAATACATGCTTTCGACTGATCATTGCACCAGAACACTGTCCACTCAACTCTCCGTTTTCAACACCAAATGTTTTTACCGCCGCACGAATCGGGAAATCATCCGTAGAGTAGTCCAAAGCAACACGACGTTTTCGGGTAAATTCCGATTGAGGAAATGTATTCAGTGTGGGAAAAACATCCAAAAGCGGTGCGATATTACTAGAATGTGTCCCTTCGTAATAATTGGTTTGTCCAGAACTTAAGGTGGTATCGATGGGATAAGAGACAATAGAGTCTAAGGTGCCGTTTTCCAAATCATGGATGTAAATAATTGGATTCTGACCGTAGGTCCAAACAGCTAGAAGAATGACAATAGAAGTTAGTGCAGTTTTCACATCATCTTTAACGCAGGTCGTCTTTATTTATTTTGGTTAGCCGTTTTGGGAGAAAATTCGCCTTATTTCGTCGAACAATTCAGGTATTTTTACGTGTGTTTTTACGAGTTTGAAGGCGTAGCTTTGAAGTGATTAGTGAGTTATCTTGCTGATCTAGCTTTACATGGGACCAATGGAGTTCCGCTATTATTAACCTTAAAATACACTGTATGGCACCACTTTCACCAACGAATCAGTTCGTTGCAACACTGAGTCAAACTCCAGTTATTGCAGCCAAGCTGAACGCAAACCTTCGACATCTGAAGGCGAACCTCGATCAAATTATTAAAGTTCTTACCTATTCGAAAACGGTCGATGACGATCTTACCGAATTGGATGAAGACTTAACAACGGCAAATGAATTGCTCACGTTCGTTTCCATCATTCCTGAAGTTGGAGAAGCTGCAGCTCCTGTTAAAGAAGCAATCTCTGTACTTCAACCAGAAGTAAAAGACGCAAAAAAGGCAGCGGATAAAATTGAATCTGTCGTAAAACCGCTCAGAGACGCACTCTCTAAACTGGATCCCGTACTGGAAAAAGCAATTAATGCCACTCAAGAAATTCAAGAAAAATCACAAAACTTCTTGAATAAATTCAAAGGAGTTTATTCATGTGTTCAAAGTCTTCCAAATGGAGCTCCAAAAGATCAATCATTGAAGATTCTAACGGAATTTTCAACGAAAGCAGAGCCCGCTGTTGTTGATTTGAATAAAGTGATGTCTACAGCGAGTTCTACAATTGAAGAATTCTATTCAAAATTAGACGAACTTCAAGAGGCATTGAATCCATTGAAACCTATTATTGCGGCTATTGATGACGTACTCGGACCGCTAAAACCACTCATCAGCATGCTTCAATCTTTGGAAAACGATTTGAAGAACATCAAGATTTTGATTCCAATTCCATATCCACACGAGTATTCACTGTACGACATCTTCAAATTCTTCAAAGGAATTGCGAAATGGATCGACGAAGCACTCAAACCAATTCAAGATCTACTCGACAAGATTCTGTCTGCATTGAACATCAACCTGAAAATTCCTGGACTTTCAGACATTTTGAATATCAACATCAGCATTCCAGATATTCCAGATTTTGATGCATTATTCAACGAAATTCAAAAAGTATACAATCAAGTAATGGAGTTCATTGGTAGCTTCACCTTGCAATGTCCACCCGAATCGTCGCAAACAGCTTCGTAATGCACGTATGACTGCACCTCGGATACTTTTTTTACCATTAAGCAACGTACTGGGTCATTTGACCCGTACGTTTGCTCTTGCTGAAAAACTGCATGAATATAAGGCTGAGGTGCATATTGCGGTTTGTGATCATTACCAAGATTTAGTGGGTGCATTGCCCGAGGATATCATAATTCACCTTTCGTTGGAAATGCCGTCGGAAAGTTCTCGGTCTTTTGGAACGATCGTATCATTTGAAGAAGGAGCAGAGGGTGACCTCATAAATCTCAACAGCGCAAACGATTTGGACGCAGAAGAGATGCAAATTCGAGCCGATTTCTTGAGAAAGATGGTGGAACAAGATGAGGTATTGATTGAGAAAGTACAACCAGACATCATCATAACAGATTATCGATTTACGATTCTAAATATGCAGTTGGATGAGCATATTCGTGTTTTTCACATCAGTAATTTCCTCGGTTTTCCTTCGTTCTATGGTCGCGTGCGAAAACAGCTTTTTTCACCTTTAAACGAAGGTACTGTGCTGGTCCCAAGCATTGCTTCTCTCGAAGAACAGAACAAACAATTTTCTTCACAAAATGGGAATGTTCATTGGTGTGGTCCTTTTCGCTGGAAAGGCTGGAATCGTTTAACTTCAGTTGATACGGAACAACCCAAGGCGGATGTGTTTTTGAGTTTTGGTAGCACAGGAAATGCGAAGCAATTAATTCCATGGATGATTCGAAGCATTGATGCGGATTATTCCCTTTTGATTTCGCAGGATGACAAGCACATGTATGAAAGTCGAAAAAATGTTCACGTGGAACGCTTTGGTAGCCTTGAACATTGTTTAAAAAGAAGTCGAATTGTATGCTGTCACGGAGGACATGGAACCGTATTGGAATCCATTCTGCAAGAAACACCGATGATTATCTTTCCGAATAATCTGGAACAGTTGGAAATCGGTCGAAGAATTCAACAACTAGGGTTGGGAGTTTTGATACAGCAACCACAGACAGAAATTACGGACGTTCAACTCAATCAAACAATCAAGGGGCTACTGAAAAACGACCAAATAAAAGAAAAGTTAGCACATTTTGCGCAATTGCTTCATTCAATGAATGGAGTAGAAAAAGCAGCGGAGATTATTTTATCAAAATGAAGACAGAACACTACATACCAGAGAATCCTGATCAACAAATATGGGATGTAATTGTTGTGGGAACAGGAATGGGAGGATCGACGATCGGTTATGAACTGAGTCGGCTGGGGAACCGTGTTTTATTTTTGGAAAAAGGGAAATACGTTCAAGGAAAACACATTTCTGACTTCCCGAATGTCACGTCAGAGTTCGAAGTTCGTTTATTGAAAGGACGATGGCCCAATCGACTGGAAGGAAACACGTCTTTTGGTCCAGTCAACTTCTTTGGCCCAGTGGGATGTGGAACAGGAGGGTCTACTATTTTGTACGGAGCACAACTGGAACGTTTTCACCCGTCGGATTTTGAACCAAAACAACATTTCAAGGAAGTGGGCGATTCTACAATTCCCGAAAAATGGCCCATTTCGTATGAAGAATTGGCACCGTTTTATCGCGAAGCTGAGGCACATATGAAAATTTGTGGAACGCAGGATGAATTGAATCCTGACGCTTCAGCTCCACTCGCAGAGCCTCCTCCGCTCAGCGAAAGGGATGAATTCATCTTTTCTACAATGAAAAAAGCGGGTTTACATCCTTACAGATCGCATGTGGGTTATCACAATATTGATCAGTGCTGGGAATGTCTAGACCTCTGCTTTCGTGGATGTAAAAGTGACGCGGGAACGCGCTCCTTGCTTCCGGCTATTCACGCACTCGAAGCACACTTACTAACGGAATGCGAAGTGACCCATTTGGAGGCGAGCAAGACACAGGTAGAAACGGTGCACACAAAATACAAAGGAGAATCCATTCAGCTGAAAGCAAAAATGGTTGTACTTGCGGCAGGAGCGTACATTACACCGAGCATTTTACTTCGATCGACATCACCGAATTGGAAAAACGGTTTGGCAAACGGATCAGGATTAGTCGGACGAAATTTAATGCTTCACACAAGTGATTTTATCATGGTTGATCAATCCGAAGATCGAAGCTCAAAAGGTCCAATCAAGTCGATTACTGTGAACGATTTTTACATCAACAATGGTGAAAAATTGGGCACATTTCAATCCGTAGGATTACAGCCAATTGCTCCAATCATTCGAAGTTATCTCGAATATGTCGAAGAAAAAGATCCAAGATGGGGGAAACGAAAATCGCGCTCTTCATTGGAGCAAATTGCAGAAATGGCGAGCCTGCGCTTCCAAAAAAGTTCTGCCTTTACCACCATTTTGGAAGATCTTCCGTATTGGAACAATCGAATAGAATTGGACGACAATTCTCCCAATGGATTTCAACTTCATTACAATTACTCGGATGAATTAAAACGGAGGAACAAACGATTGGTTGATCTCTTCTCGAAATCACTCGCTCCAGAATTGACGACTAAAGTCGTGACCGGAACAGAGAACAACATCAACTTTGGACATGTGTGCGGAACTTGCCGATTTGGAGATGACCCTGAAACAAGTGTTTTAAACAGCAACAATAGATCACACGAAGTAGAGAACTTATATGTGGTAGATGCCTCTTTTTTTCCGTCAAGTTCGGGAATCAATCCAAGTCTAACGATCGCTGCCAATGCCTTCCGAGTGGGAAAAGTAATTCATAAACAGCTTCAATCGCTGAAAAAAAACGAGCACAATGATTGATCAATCCATATTGAAAGAATACAACGAGTTTCGAGGAGATGCTTCCCTACACACGATATGTCCGGCACCTTCCATGAATTTGCATTTTTCCCAATTGGGCATCGTTACGGCGTGCTGCTTTAATCGAACGCAAGTGATGGGTGTTTATCCGAAGGATACACTCAACGATATTTGGACAAGTGATGTGGCCATTCAGATGAGAGAACAACTCCAAAAGGGTGAGTTTCCCAGTGGATGTGAGAAATGTAGAGAGCAAATTATTTCGAAGGATTTTGGAGGATCACACGCCAATTTTTACAGCCAACAAGCGAAACATTTCGCGGTGAAACGTGTACAGGAAAATGTGCCTTCTGAAGGCATCAATTTTCCGATGAAATTGGAGTTTAACATCCATAACAATTGCAATTTGCAGTGTGTGATGTGTCATGGTTTGGCGTCGTCGTCGATTCGTCTTCATCGTGAAGGATTACCTGCAATGCCCAATCCCTATGATGATGCCTTCGTTGAACAATTAAAGCAATTTCTGCCCTACGTAGTAGAAACGGATTTTATGGGAGGAGAACCATTCATGATCGGTTCCTATCAGCGAATTTGGGAAGCGATCAGTGAAGTCAACCCGAAAATCAAGACCTGCATTTTAACCAACGCAACCATTCTGAACGATTCGATTAAAGAATTACTGGAGCGCTTCAATTGTTGGATTCACATTTCGATTGATTCATTCAAGAAATCGACTTACGAAACCATTCGTCGAGGTGCTTCTTTTGAGAAAGTGATGGAGAATTCGGCGTATTTCAACGAATTAATGAAGGCACGCGGTTTCAATTTGGTGTGGCGCTATTGTCCCATGCGATTGAATTGGGAAGAAATTCCCGAAACGGTGAGCTATTGCACGGAAGAAGGGATCAAGTTGTTTTTTAATCAAGTGGATTCACCGATTCATCTTTCGCTGACGACCTTACCTGTTGACGAATTGGAAAAAGTGGTGGAAACCTTGAAAGCTCAAGAGCCCCTTTTGCCAGACTCATCCTTGGCAACAGAAAATTTAAGAAACTACCGCGAGTTGATTCATCGTTTGAGCGGATATTTGCAACAAGAAAACCGCAGGAATGCACTTGAATCTAGGCTTCAAGCCAGTGAAGCAGTGGTGAGTCAATATACGCCTGAACGTGAGAAATCCTTGAACAAACGTGACAAGTCGGATGCGTTAAACGAGCAGTTTTCACCCATTTTTCGTGGTCATTTCATCAATCGACTCAATGTTGAGCAGGCGCATCACACCAACACAGAAGTCGACGAATCAGCATTAAAGGTGTTATCCACTTCGCAATCCAATTTATTGGACAAAACGGAAAGCATCCCAATGGCGCACTTTATGGAAATCTACCTAAAGGAACTCATGCGTGTTGTTTCGGGCATTTGGGGAGTTACCAAAGTGCATAACCGTTCCATTTTTGGTATAATCGATGATTTTGTTGCAGAATTTCCTGCTTCGCATACGATCACAAAAAGTGAACTTTTGGAGTTGCCACTATTAAAAACGTACGAAGAAGTAGCTTTTTCTGATTCTGCAGAAGCGTTTCATCATTGGTGGAGCGAAGTGAAGCAACTGACTTAATTCAAAACAGTCGATGATGCGAAATTTCATCGGATACTTTCAGTGTTTTTCGTCCTTCATCTTCTTTCCCGATCTCCATCAAGGTGAGTCCAATTACCAGTCGACCGAGATAACCCCATTGCCAAATGGCAACTTCTTCAGCTCCTGTTAGCTCTGCTAACCACGCACAGCGTTTTCGTAAAAGGCCGAGTGCATTTCCTGCTAGAAGTTCATCACTCCAGTCGCGCATGAGACAGATTAAGTCGTAGGCTTTGTCAGCAATCACACCGTCGGGGTC
>JBFHGY010000029.1:0-12704 GCA_041582905.1 Crocinitomicaceae bacterium
GCAAAAAATGAGACAAATCAACAACAAGTTCTTCATTGTGTTCTCTTTAACGATGATGTCGTATTCAGCGAATGCGCAGTTTTTAAAGGAGCTAGGGGAGCGGGTAAAAGAACGGGCAAAGTATCGAACAGAGCAGAAAGTAGATGAGAAAACAGACCAAGCAATGGATAGTTTGTTTGTGAAAAGAGAACGAAAACCATCGTCGGGCGAAAACGAGAATGCTTCAACGGAAAAGGCGGCTTCGGGAGGAAGTTTTTCAGATGTGTTCACCTATGCCTTCACCGCAACAATTGAAGTAGAGACCTACAAAAAGAAGAAAACCGAAAAGAATACCATTGTTCAATCCTACGGAGATGGAAGTTTATTGAGCACGGTTGAGAGTAATACCATTTTACACGATTTAGAGAATGAACGTGTTTTTGTGATTGATACACTCTCCAAGGAAGCGCAAGTATCCTCCATGAAATGGTTTATTAAAATGGCAGGCAGTTCTAACATCGAAGATGAAAAATCTGAAGACGTTGAGGTGACAAAAACTGGCAAAACGCAAATGATGAATGGTTACCTATGTCATGAATATGTGATTTCTCATGAAGATGGTAAGGTCGAAGCGTGGTATGCTCCAGGTGTCGAGTTTGATTACAGCGACTACATGCAGGGTTTTTCAAAAATGTTCGGGAAGAAATCACCTCCGGTAAAATCCCAAGAAGGATATGTTATGAAAATGGTAGCCTTCGATAAATCGGGTGACAAAATCAATCAAATGGAAGTAGTCGATTTGAAAGAACGCCCCATTACGATTGCGCTATCGGATTACAACATCACCGAATTATTCTAATTGCGAACATTAATCAAATAAAATCATGATACAGTCGACATATATGAAAACATTCATGGGAGTTCTTCTTGCGTTGAGCGTTTTTTCGTGCTCAAATGACACAAATCCGATAGAAGAACAAGCCATTCAGGATGCCAAAGAAATTTTTAACCAATTGCCTGAATTAAAAGAAGAAATTGATGAACACAAAGAAAAAGTGAATGCGCGGGAAATCACGGGTACTTTTTCTGGATCAATCGATGGAGAGCCATTCGAGTTCACTACGTGGGAGGCACAAAAATCGAGAATTACCTTTCTGGATTTCAAAGGCTTGATTTACGCGGCAATCAATGGTAAACCCATGGAAAGTTTGAGAATTGAGTTCTTTGCCAATAACTGGTACAATAAGCAATTTCCTGTAGATGTGGCACCGTCTTTAGAAACGTCAGACAATAATGAGTTCGTGAAGGTGCGCTACGCGAAGGAGAATGACAAGGGTGACATCATTCAGGAATTTCAAACCGCCGACGGTGTTCTAACAGTGAACGAATTTAGTTCCGATCACGTGAAAATTTCCTTTGAGGGAGAAGGATTCAATGGTGATTATCGAAATCAGGAGAAAGTTCCCCTAACATTTGAGGTCGACCTCAAATACAACTTCGTTTCCAGCGATGCTCGTTCGAACGTTGAAACCGCATCCAATTAACATCAATCTAATAATCAAATATTCAAACAGTATGAAAACATTCGTAGCACTTCTTTTTTCGGCAGCACTTTTTATGTCTTGTTCCGAAGAAAACACTAATTCGTCAATAGAAAACAATGGATCAGAGCAAACAACTGACGCAACAGCTCCTTCATCCGACAAAGAAACGGAAGTAGAAATCACCTTCGCTTCTGGAATGTTAAAAGGAACGCATCTCTTCAAAACAGATCGATCCAACCCAATGAGTCAAATCAATGTAGGCTTTAGTGATAACGTTTCAAACCTCAGTGCTTCTGGATTGATCTCCGAAGATGGAGAATTTCGACTCGTGTTAACGCGACCATTTCAAGGCGAAGCGGCAGTCGGAACATATCCTGCAAAAGAGTACACAAGCGACTGCGGAATCTTCGTTGTTACTCCCGTTGATACGGAGAAGCACGGTTTCACGAAAATTCATGGATCCTACGAAAATTGCACAAAAACCGAAATCACCGCGTCAGGAACTTGGGAAGAAGGTTCCATCTATAACAGAAGAGGAGTGGTAGCTCATTTCGCTGACAAAGCGCGACTCGAAATTCAATACGACGAAGCACCTGAGGAAATTGAAAATTCAGACATCACTGTTACCATCAAAGCGCGAGAATCTCGCCTCAAAAAATAGACATCATGACATCAAACTTTGTAAACTATTTCACCGGACTTTTATTCTGTGCATTTACGTTCTCTGCTAGCGCGCAGTATACGTTCAATGAAATTGAGATTTGGGCAGGTAGTTCCCCTGGAAATCCTCGCTACTTTGAAGAAGTGAATGGAACGCTCTTTTTCGAAGCGTACAATAACTATAACTACGAATTATGGAAATCAAATGGAACGCAAGCAGGAACTTCACTCGTTGCTGACTTGAATGGAACCGCGAGTTCTGGACCAAAATCACTTACAGAATTTAATGGAGAGTTGATTTTTACGGCCACCGTTTCAGGAATGGGGAATGAGTTATGGAAATCAGACGGAACGAGCGCTGGAACAGTTTTATTGAAAGATGTTTGGCCCGGATCGAGTAGCGGTTTCTCTTCTACAACTTCCACATTTAATGGTGATCGCGAAACGTTCATGGAGTTCGGTGGAGAATTGTTCTTCTTCGGAAATGCGGGGAATGGAGTCGAACTATGGAAGACAGATGGAACCGCTGCAGGGACCGTTTCGGTGAAAAATTTCACGGTGGGACCTGTTTACGGGAATGGTAAATACTCATTCAATAGCGAACGCGAGAAACTGGGAGTAATTTTCAATAATGAATTATACTTCTTAGTGACAAAAGGTTTTCAAATACCAACTGAGTACCAAGGAGAGTTGTGGAAAACGGATGGTTCCACAGCAGGTACTGTTCTCGTCAAAGACAGTTTGGATGTCAATGTAAACGCACTTACTGTTGCGAATAATCGAATTTATTTTTCCAATTCATCCAGCGCATTTGGTGATGAACTATGGAGCAGTGATGGAACTTCTTCAGGAACGGGGATCGTCGCCGATATTGACCCTGGAAATGCCAATGGAACCCCTGAGTACTTAACACCCTATGCTGGCGATCTCTATTTCAAAGCACACGGTCCGAATGGAAGGGAGTTGTACAAAACTGATGGTGTTTCAACTACCTTGGTGAAAGATATCAATGTTGGAAATAGTTCTAGTTTGAGTTTAGCGCGATGCTTTGAATACAACGGATTGCTCTATTTCCTAGCCAATGACGGTACTTCTGGAAGCAATGAGTTGTGGCAAAGTGATGGTACGAATCTAGGAACTGTTAAAGCGTTAACGCTTGCAGAAGTGGGGGGATACATTGAATTCCTCAATCCAATTATCTACGATAATAAAATCTTTTTCAGAACATCGAGCCAGTTATGGGTAACAGATGGAACTCCAGCAAATACACAACAATTAACAGATAACGGAGATCCAAACTTGCCCATTTCTCAAGTGTCTCATCTGGCCATTTATCAACAAAATCTCTGGTTCGCCGGAGCGAATACGAACAATGGAGTGGAAGCTTGGTATATTGGAAATCAACCGCCAACAACGGTCGATGTGAGCACATGCGAATCGTACACAGTGCCAAGCGGTGATGAAACGTACACCACTTCGGGAATGTATGCCGATACCTTACTGAATGCACAAGGTGGAGACAGCATTTTGATGATCAATCTCATTGTTTATCAAGCGACAACGTCTACTATTGCGGCTTCTACGTGCAATGAATATACTTCTCCGAGCGGTAACTATACATGGACATCCTCTGGAACGTATATGGATACCTTGATCAATTCCGTAGGTTGTGATAGCATTATCACCATCGATTTGTCTGTTCTCGCATCTTCCAGCTCATTATCAGAGACGGCATGTTTCCATTATGTTTCTCCAAGTGGAAACCATACATGGAGCAGTTCTGGCATCTACATCGATACAATTCCGAATGCTTCGGGCTGTGATAGCGTAATTACGATCGATTTAACAGTGACAACAGTAGACAATGGCATTGTAGATAACCAAGGTGTATTAGAAGCGACAGCTGCCAATGTAAGTTACCAATGGCTCGATTGCGCGAATAACTATGCTGTGATCTCTGGGGAAACAAACCAGACATTTTCGCCTCAACTTACAGGAACTTACGCTGTGGAAATTACGGATGGCAATTGTGTAGATACCTCAGATTGTTTGACTGTTACCGTGGGTGGGATAGATTTTATCGAAACTGACGTCATTCAGATTTACCCTAATCCAACGAATGATCGAGTGATTGTTGAGCTGAAGAAGTTGTATCCGAATTCACAGGTGTCCATTAGAAATGTTTCAGGTGAAATTGTATACGAAGCATCCGTGCAATCCACGTTGACTGAAATTACCTTGCCACAGGCCGCAGGAATCTACTTTTTACGTTATTCGACTGATTTTGGAGAATATCATCAACGTGTCGTGCGACTGTAACTATTGAAAGTTGATTATTTTAGAAGAGTGAGTAAAGTTTGGATCATACTGATAGGCATCTTACTGGGAATGGGAGGGATTTTTCTCGCACAGGATTCAGCGGATACTTCTTCCAAGTTTCAGGCTCACTCTTCTCAACCGAATTGGGCGCAGTTAGACAGTTTGGAGTCAGCAATTGATTCTCTGATGTCACTGGGAGAGTACGCACAAGTTGTTGATCATTCTCTCAGCGTCGAGCACAAGTTGATTCCACTTCAAGATAGTTTTCACCTTTCCCTGTTTCGACAACATCGTGGAAATGCTTTGTACGAACTGAGAGACTATACTTCGGCGATTGAGGCATTCAATTCGGCGATTGCAGCTTCTCCTCAATCTGAGGCAGGATTTAAATTGAAGGCAACACAATTATTTGATCGAGCGAATGCCGAATACCAACTGGATCTTTTGGCAGATTGCTACCGTTCAACTTTGGCGTCTGAAGCTCTATTGTCGGAATTGGAAAATCCCGATTACGATTATTTGATCTCGGTCTACAATGATTTGGCCTATCAGAGTAGAACGTTGGGATTTTATGATGATGCCCGAAAGTTTTTGAATAAAGCGAAGAGTGTTTACACTTCTCAGCAGCAATTAGTCGATGTCATGGAAATCCCCGTGCGTAAACCTGTTGCCTTTGCGTACAGTGAAGTTTTGATTAATGCAGAAGCGAAGGAGGAGGAAATGATGATGGCTGCACTGGCTGATTTGGAAGAGCTAGTGGATCAACGAACCGTGCGAAAGGCGGAGTTGGTTCGATTGAGTAGTGCCTACAATGCCGTAGCAGATTTCTATATCAATAACTTGAAGGACTATCCGACATTTGGAGAAGAAAAAGCGTGGAAGTACATTGCCTTGACACGTCAAACATTGGATCCAAA
Source organism: Crocinitomicaceae bacterium (assembly GCA_041582905.1). GTDB lineage: Bacteria > Bacteroidota > Bacteroidia > Flavobacteriales_D > Crocinitomicaceae > UBA4466. The sequence goes on from JBFHGY010000029.1 coordinate 5,420, forward strand.
CTTAAATCCGCAGGGTGTCGATCAAATAAATTTCAACGAGGCGAAACTGCTGTTTAATTCCCAGAAATTTGAGCAAGCTCAAAAACGTTTCGAGCAACTTGCTGATGAACTCGATCAAAGCGATTTGAGACGTCCTTTCTTTGAAGTAATGAAGGCGATGTGCTATATGAAGTTGGATGAACCCGTAAAGGCAAAAGGTTCGTTTTTTGAAATGATGAAACGGACACATCTCGGGAAGGATGCATTGAAAGAAGATGGCTCGAATTATCAGCCAAGTACCAATATTATTCATGCTTCACTTTTTGCTGAAGTAGCCGATTCGATTCGAGTGTATGATGAATCATTGTATGCTTCTATTGGAACAACGCTTGTGCAGGCAGGAATCAAGGAGTTTGAAGCGAATTACAATGGGAAATACTTCAGTCCAAAATTGAAATCAACCTATGAATTACTTCTCAAAAATGCTTTACGCGATCTGAGTCGAGTGGGAGATGAGTCCATCAAAAGGCAAAAAGTTTCGGAATTGTTGAGTCAATCGGAGACCATTGAAAGCCAGTTTTTGTGGTCGCAATTTTTATTAAATCGACGCAGAGGAAGTTTGAAGGTGCCTGACTCTGTTCGTAGAACAGAACAACTGATGCGCCTAAACATTACGGAAGCACGAAGAAGTGGTGATGCGCAACGGTGTTTCGAGCTGGAAAAGGAATTGGAAAAGTTCGAACAATCAATTCATGAGCAATATCCAACGTATAGTTCTTTTGCTCAAGGTCGATTTGATCTTACAGCTTTTCAACAGAAGTTGGATGATCAGACATTGGTTGTAAAGTATGTCGAATTGAAAAACACTTTATCTAGATGGGAAATCACTTCATCGGATATTCGAATACATGATCTGGGTTCATCAACAGCAGTGAAAGCGCAATCACAAAAGTATCTGGATGTTATTTTGAACCGAAAGGAAGATAGAACACAGGCGCATGAATTGTGTCAACGGCTTCTACCGGAGAATTACGAGTCATTTTCCAAAATTGTTGTGGTGAATGGAGCAATGTTTGGCTTGCCTTTCGATGCCTTGTGCGACGAGCAAAAAAACTATTTAGTGGAGAGTCGAACCATTACGTATGCGCCACATCTCGTATTTAGCGGGTACGATGAGGTAGATTCATTCGATAAGGGTAAGATCTTCGTTTTTTGTCCAACTACGCAAAGCGATAACACGGATTTGAAAGGTGCCATTCGGGAAAGCAGTTTCCTGTCGAATAGCTATCGCTCAGATTACTACTCCGATCAACGAGCAACACGAGAAGCTTTCTTGTCAGGAAGTGCAAAGGCGAACGTACTTCATTTGTCGATGCATGCGGAAATCGATGAGGAACTGGTGGAAAGAAGTTGTTTCTTGTTTCACGATCAGAAATTGTACCTCGATGAATTGTATGGCTTAGATTTGAGTGGACAAATGGCTGTTCTTAGTGCGTGTAACACTGGAAAATCGTTAAAGGACATCAAGAATGGAAACGCATCGTTACAGCGAGCATTTATGTATGCTGGAATTCCATCTACCTTATCGAGTCTGTGGGAGATTCCAGATGCTTCTTCCGAAAAGATCATTCAAACTTTTTACACTCAACTCTACGAAGGAAAAACGAATGGAGAAGCCATTCGCATGGCGAAAAAAGACTTCTTGAGCCAAGTGGATGATCCGCATTTACGCGCTCCTTACTTTTGGGCAGGGTTTATTCTGTCGGGAAAGGACCAGACGATAGCATTGCATTCCAATGAAACGTCCACGTCTATCTGGTGGATCGTGCTTGCTGGTATTCTTCTGTTGGGTTTACTCCTATTTTTCGTTCGCTCTAGACAAGTGTCGATTTAGTGCGGTAGTAACAACACGTGATCTTCTACCCAGGCATGATCGCGCAAATCGTTTTCAAATTGCTTCAAGCGGGAGAGTAAGATTTGAGAGAAAGGATTTTCCGCGAAGCTCGATCGCTCAAGTAAAGCAATGATTTCTTCCAAAAAAGGTTCACTTCCTTCGTGCGAGTGCATTAGTTCGTTGAATTCTCGATTTGATTCAACCGTTACCTGTCGCAAGAATACGGGATAAATCTTTTGTTCTTCAATTTCCATGTGCAACTTCATCTCCATCTGAAATTTCAAAAACAAATTGAAGATGACAGGTAGAGAAGGAGTATTCGGGAACAAACGAATCAAATTCAGAAAATCTTGCTCTATTCTAGGAATTGTTTCATGTTCGAAGGTGTGATGCGCATCTGTCAACCAATCGACAACCGTTTGTGGGCTTGCATTGAGCAACAAAGCGAGTTCATTCGATAAAAAGGAAGATGAGTTTGATTGAGAGGGATTGAGCTGATAAATTCCAAGCATGATTTCTAATTGTTAGTCGTTGTAGATAAAAGTACTCATGAAACAGGGAGGAATCAATACCGCTTATCGGGTATTCTTTTCGGATAAAGTACACGATTGAAACGAGCAAAAAGAATGGAAAAAGAAAGAAAAATGCCGTCAGCTCGATTTTTTTTAAATTATTTTTTAGCCTTGAAATGTATAAGCAATTTGGTCAAATTTGATGTTAACTGCATCATTTACTGCTTGAAGTGTAAACGAGTCGATTTTATCGGTAAAACCTCGAAAAACAGGAGTGAAATTAATTCAAAAAAATTAACATTTAGTTCATGTGAAATCCCAAGGAGACCTGTATTTTTGGTGTGAGTAGTTTTTTTATAGTTCGATAGATGACCCATTGAACCGGGTCCAAAAAAGGGGAGACAATGTAGCTTCCTTTTTTTGTGCCCGAAACTTTTTCACCACAAAATTCAGACGTGTATCTTTTCAATTTGAATTAGAAAAAAGTGTTTTTCTGAAGCTTCGTATTGTGATAACTTGCCAAGTATTACAACGAAATACCTTTTGATATGAAATATTCTTTCGCCCTTTCAGTATCCTTCTTGTTTTTAACCTTTTTAGGATATAGCCAAACACAAATTAGTTCTGATCTGCCATTAATTCGCGACGGATATCGTGGGTGCATGGTTCCTGTTACACTTGTGCAGCCTACCTCTTGTTCTGGTCCCATTCGAATGATCGAAAATCCAGAAGAAGTACAAAATCTGGAAGCAAACGATGATTTACTGGATATCACTGATCCAGAAATGGTGGATTTTGGTGCAGCGCCGAATCCAACAAAAGGACAAGTGATTGTCTCCGTGTCGCCAGTATTACTAAACCATGAAATTACGGTCTACGACATGACAGGTAGACAAGTAGGTTTTCCCGTATCCATCTCAAGTGTTTCTCAACCGATTTCCATTGAAGGAGAAACAGGGATGTACATCATCGCTATTCATACGGAGGAGCAAGTGCTCACAAAACGCATTCTATTGGAATAATAAATACAATAAATAATAACTGCCCGGTCAACATAGTATTCATTCTACCTCAATGAATAGTGACTAAACCAAAAGAGGTGTCCAAGATAATTGATCTGGACACCTCTTTTTTGTAGTGTAAGTTAGTTTGCGTTTCGTTCTTCCGCGATTAGAATTTGATTGTTAATCGTGTCAGGAAGTTTCTTCCTGCCTGTGGATAATAGAAGTTTTCAACTGTTCGTTCTCCTCCGTAGATGTACCCCCACGTGTATCCGTTGTTTTGATACATCTTATTGAAAAGGTTATTTACAGCAAGTCCAATGCGAATCTCTTCGAAAATCGTATTTGTGATGGTGTAGCTCATCTGCAAGTTCGAAATAAAGTAACTATCGATCTTACGTGTTTCTGTTGAGGTATTATCCAAGAATTGAGATCCTACATATTTCCCTAATAAATTCACTTCAAATCCTTTGAAAGGTGTGTACGAAATTCCTGCTGATCCAATTACGTTTGGTGAAAAGGCTAAATCCGTGTTGGTATGAACGATGGTGTCTTGTCCTCCGATGTCATAATTGTCTACGTACTCGTTGAATTCAGCAATTTTATTCTGACTCAATGCGATGTTACCTGTTACGCTGAGTGTTCGCGTGATTTTATATCCAGCTTCTAACTCCAAACCTAATCGGTAACTTTTGTCTACGTTTGTTCGTGTGTATCCTCCCACATCGTTGATTTGTCCCGTCAAAATCAGTTGGTTGTTGTAGTACATGTGATAAGCATTCGCTTTCACGAGTAAACGTGATGAATTGTATCGGTAACCAATTTCGGTATTGATCAACTGCTCAGGATCAGGACGATTCTCTGGAGTGTTCTCACGGAAATCATCTCTTACTGGCTCACGATGTGCAACGGCAACCGAAGCATACGCGTTATTCTTTCTGTTGAAGTCGTACATAAAACCTGCTTTCGGATTCACGAAATTGTACTGTACACTTTGATCTACTTCTTGCAAAGATCCTTGAATGTCATCTACCCCTAAAAACGCATAATCAATGTGTCGGAATTGAACATCTCCGTAAAGCGTAGCTTTTTTCAGTCTGTATGTAGCTTTCAAGTACGAACTAAGGTCTGTTTTGGTCGCGTCGTTGTCGTAGTAACGGTCACCAATTGAACTATTTGATGCGAATTCCGCCCAAATTACCTCTCCGTAGTGCGCTCCAACATATTGGTTCATTCCACCTCCCCAAACAAGACTCAGTTTGTCTTTTTCGTAAGAAAGGGTGAAAATTCCACCGTAAAAATGATTGTCGAGCCATCTTCTGCGGATGAGATCTGTAGTTGTTACCGTATCACCTCCCAAAGTTACTGGATCGAATCCGTAGGTTGAGAAGTCTTCATCAGATTTGAATTGCTCGAAGTATCCACGACCTCTGGTGTAGTGTCCAGCCAATTTCAATTTCAAGTAATTGGTAAAGCGGTGAGAGAAGAGCAATTGGTAGTGATCTTGTTGATAGTTATCTACCTCGTTTTCGTAGGTGTAATAGTTGTACGTTCTTCCAGAATTCAACAGGTTTTCTCTGTCTTCTCCGAAAATCCAGTTACGATCGGCATACGCGATAATATCTGCTTCATTTCCGTTGATCACAGCTTCAGGTGTTCCGTACCACGCTTGATACGTGCGCTCCGTTCCACTGAAAACATTGGCGCGCAATTGCGATTTTTTACCAACCCACGCTCCAGAAAGATAGAAGGATTTCAAGTTGGAGCTTGCACGGTCGATGTAACCATCTGATGTGATGCGCGACAAACGAGCATCCATCAAGAATTTACCGTTGATTAATCCAGTTCCTGCTTTCACGGTGTTACGAAGCGTATTGAACGATCCAAACGAATTGTCTAGATGTGCGTACGGATTGCGCTCAATTTTGTTCGTATTGATGTTGATGCTTGCACCGAAAGCGGCCACACCGTTCGACGAGGTTCCAACTCCACGTTGCACTTGAATTTGATCCGCCGAAGATGAGAAATCGGGAAGGTTGACCCAGAAAACTCCATGCGATTCTGGATCGTTCAATGGAATACCATTCAAGGTAACATTTGTACGTGTCGGATCGACTCCACGGATACGAATTCCAGTGTATCCAACTCCTGCTCCTGCATCCGAAGTAACAACGGTTGAAGGTGTCATTTGAAGAAGGTAAGGAAGATCTTGTCCGTAATTCAATTTCTCAATTTCCTTCGTTTTGAGTGTTTTGTACGTTGTTGGTGTTCCTTTTTGGGTGTATAGAATCACAACTTCGTCAATGTCTTGAGCTAACTCGTCAGGATTTCCGTAATCAGTCAGACTCACAATGCGAGGAGTCATAACACCGTTTACGTAGTTGATCGGAGCGCTTTCTTTGAACTCTACTTTCAACATTAACGTGTCATAGTCTGGATGCGTAAATTGCACCGTATGCATACCTCCAGAAACATTGTTGATTTCATAATTTCCATTGGGATCCGAGGTGGCTGTGAAACTCGATTTGTTGTCGATCACAATTTTCGCATTCGAAATTCCATTGGTTGTTTCGGCTGTTGATACAACGCCTTTTACGGTTGTTTGTGCATTCGTGACCAGAGGGAAAAGAACCATCAGGCCACAGATCTTAGATAAAAGTCTTGTTTTCATTTTTAAACAAATGTGTACAAGAACAAGGGGCTAATTCTGTGTTATTAATAATTAGCTATTCAGTCACTTCCCTTCGCAGGCATTATCCTGATCAGGTAAAATGGGTATAATCTCAGCCCTCTCGAGCACCCCTTAGAGACGGTGCAAAGTTAGATCATTCGGATTGAATTGCAGCAATTGCTTCGCAACTTTTTTTGAGTCGCTCTTCTTCCGAACCAGAGACAATGATGAAGTGTTTTTGAGACTCAGTGAGTTCGTTCAAATACATATCAAATAATTCCTCTCTCATCTCTGGATGTTCCCGCATTGGGTCATCTTCCCAAGGGATATCGGGTGAACACAAAATGTGAAGATCAAAATGATTGGCATCCATTTCGGATTGAATGGCTGGCGAAGCAACTCCGTATTTCACAACAGACCATACCTTCAGGACAACAAAATCAGTGTCGATGATTTGAAGTGAATCGGTGCATTGGCTAAATCGAGCTAAATGTCCTTCGCAAATACGATCCAAATCGTCTTGCGTATAAGGTCGGTCGAGTTGTTCCAGGTAATCACGGGCATATTCAAGAAAAAGAGTTCCCTTCAAGGTGTTACTCAGCGCAGTGGATAGGGAAGTCTTTCCACTCGATTCAGGACCCGTTATTGCAATTCGAATCATGCTGTTTGCCGTTTGTGTTTTTTATACCATGCAACGAGTCCGCCGATGGCTAAAATGGTAAACAATAGATACAAAACTGCCGAAAGACTGTATCCCCGTTGATGGTAGAGGAAGATGGAAACGATATCAATAATGATCCAGTAAATCCAGTTTTCGAGTACTTTTCGAACAACCATAAACGTTGCGGCGAGACTAAAAACAGTCGTAAATGCATCGGCATAAGGATTCGCTTGATTCGTAAATTGATCAAAACAAAATCCTAAGAGAAATGCTACCCCTCCGCTGATGAGCAAATTGTAGAGATGGTAACGAGCGTTCCAGGTTTTGATGGAATCGTCTTCTTTCGATAAATCAGAAAGCTCGTCAAGCTGTGCCTCCTTTTTGAAATCTTTTTGCCAGGAAATCCAACCGACAACTCCCATAACCACATAAAAAACTTGGAGTGCCGATTCGATGTAGAGTTGTCCTGCAAAGCATAGATATACGTATAAACTGGATGAAATAATGGCAAACAACCAGCACCAAATGTTTCGAAGAGCAGCGAGAATAACATAAGCAATGCCCGTA
>JBFHGY010000030.1:0-12628 GCA_041582905.1 Crocinitomicaceae bacterium
AATAGAAAAAGCCCAATTAGGATGAAGAAATAGCGAATCATTCGTTCAAATTATATTCTTTGATTTTACGATATAACGTTCGTTCACTAATTCCTAGTTCAGAAGCGGCGTATTTTCTTTTTCCTTTGTGTTTTTGAAGTGCTTTCTGAATGAGTTCTTTTTCGCGGTCTTCTAATGAAAGTGATTCCTCAACTTCCTCATGGGCTTCGTAAGAATCTTCGTGCGGATCGTGCGTGTAATCATACGATTCGTGAACTGGAGAGGGCAATACACGAGGTGTACTCACCGTAGGTGATTCCAAATCTTGATACAAACGATTAACGATATTCACTTGATCTTTACTCAAATCAACGCTTCCGTCTTTTGGGAGAACATCAAGAACTAATTTTTTGAGTTCCGTCAAGTCCTTCTTCATATCAAATAAGAACTTGTACATCAATTCGCGCTCGTTGATGCTATCGTTCGATTCCTTATTGATAACGGCTGGACTATTTTCTCGTTCTACCGGCAAGTAGTTGCTCAAAATGATCCCGTCGATGTCACGTGCTGTTTCGATTACTGAAATTTGCTCCACTAAGTTCTTTAACTGTCGAATATTTCCTGGCCAAGAGTAGTTGACCAACATTTGAACAGCATCATCCGAGAGTTTGATTGCAGGCATGCGGTACTTGTCTCCAAAATCGCTCGCAAATTTTCTAAACAGAAGATGGATATCGTCTCCACGCTTACGAAGTGGAGGAAGTGAAATTGGAACGGTGCTCAAACGATAGAACAAGTCTTCACGGAATTTTCCGGATGTAATTGCCTCCATCATGTTTTCGTTGGTAGCGGCTACCACACGAACGTTTGTTTTAATCGGTTTGGAAGATCCTACGCGAATAAATTCACCCGTTTCCAATACACGGAGCAATCGGACTTGAGTCTGCATCGGAAGCTCAGCTACTTCATCGAGGAAAATGGTTCCACCATCTGCCACTTCAAAATACCCTTTTCTACTTCCGCTCGCGCCAGTAAACGCTCCTTTCTCGTGTCCGAATAATTCAGAATCAATTGTTCCTTCAGGAATCGCTCCACAGTTAACGGCAATGTATTCACCGTGCTTGCGTGAACTCAATTGATGAATGACCTGTGGAATGATTTCTTTTCCTGTTCCACTTTCACCAGTAACAAGTACGGAAATATCGGTAGGCGCCACTTGAATGGCTACCTCGAGTGCACGATTCAGTAGAACGGCATTTCCGATGATTCCAAAACGTTGTTTAACTTGTTGAATTGTCATATTTCTTATCTCATTTGGCAGGTGGAAGCACTTCAACTACTTCACCCAATAATGTTGCGGTTGTACAATCGTTGATTTTTACCATAACGTAGGTTCCCTTGTCGAAATCTCCTTTCGGGAAAACCGTCATCGAATTGTTTCCAGCGCGTCCAGACATATATTTCTCTGGTTCTCGTTTAGATGGTCCCTCAACCAATACTTTTTGAATGGTTCCAACTAGCTTTTCATGACTCATTTTCGAGTGCTTTTGTTGAAGATCGATGATTTCGGTCAAACGTGCACTTTTCATTTCGTCAGGCACATTATCTTCGAATCTTCTTTCTGCTAGTGTTTTTGGACGTTCAGAATATTTATACATGTAGGCAAAATCCCATTTCACGATTTCCATCATGGAAATAGTATCTGCATGTTCCTCATCAGTTTCGTCACAGAATCCAGTGATCAAATCTGTAGAGATTGCACACCCTGGAATAATTCTGCGAATTGCTTCGATACGTTCCAAATACCATTCTCTGGAATATCCACGGTTCATACGTTTCAGCATTTCGGTGTTACCAGATTGAACAGGTAAGTGGATGTAGTTACACACGTTCTCGTACTTCGCGATCACTTCCAATACATCGTCTCCCATATCTTTTGGATGAGAAGTAGAGAAGCGAACACGTAAATCAGGAGATACTTGCGCTACCATGTCCATCAACTCTGCAAAGTTTGTGGTTGGTTTCGTTTCATCCTTGATTTCTCCTTTCGATGTCATGTTCCAACGATACGAATCTACGTTTTGTCCCAATAATGTTACTTCACGATATCCTGCTTCGAATAAATCACGACATTCTTGAACAATCGTTTCGGGATCACGTGAGCGCTCACGTCCTCTGGTAAATGGAACCACGCAGAACGAACACATGTTATCACATCCTCGCGTAATGGAAACAAAACTTGAAACACCACCTTGATCCAACTTTACGGGAGAGATATCTGCGTAAGTCTCTTCTCGCGAAAGTAAGACGTTTACGGCTTTTTGTCCTGTTCCAACTTCTTCAATTAGATTTGGAAGGTCGCGATAAGCATCTGGGCCAGCAACCAAGTCAACGAGCTTTTCCTCTTCGAGGAGATCCTTTTTTAATCGCTCCGCCATACAGCCTAAAATTCCAACAACCAATTCAGGTTGACGTTGTTTACGCTTTTTGAAATTTGTCAGACGATTACGAACGCGTTGCTCTGCATTTTCACGAATGGAACATGTGTTAATCAATACCACATCAGCCTCTTCCACATCACGTGTTGTGCTGTATCCATCTTTCGACAAAATAGAAGCGACTACCTCGCTATCTGCAAAGTTCATTGCGCAACCATAGCTCTCTACGTAAAGCTTCTTTCCATGAGCAGCGTTTTCCGTCGCTACCATCGTTGGTTCCCCTTGACGTGATTCGTCAATTTCCTTATCTGAATTTAGTGTCTTATCCATACGTTTAAATCTCACCAAATCGGTCTGTGATTCGTTTATAGTTCGTGCATTTCGACCGAGCGTACAAAATTAGGTAAAAAGCCGAGGGTGTCAAAATGTCAGTTCGTTATTTATCGTTAATAAGTAGAACTTTTTGGAAGAGGCTCCGTAATTTGTGAAAGGTGGTGGAAGAAAAATTCAACATTTTTTTAGAGGTGTTCTTATCTATTAACCATAGGTTAAAGAGGAGCGCTCTGCAAAATGCGGTTGATTTTGTTATTCCTTTTTATTGTTTATTGATTTTAAAACCTATTATTTTGCAGGCGCTTGGAGTCTTCAACGGAGGATTTTAGCAACTTTTTGAAAAGAACACGATAGATATGGCAAAGAACTTAGTGATAGTTGAGTCACCCGCAAAGGCGAAGACGATTGAAGGATATTTAGGAAAAGACTTTGTTGTAAAATCGAGTTTCGGACACGTTCGTGACTTGGCAAAAAAAGGTGTTTCGGTGGATGTTGAGAATAACTTCGAACCGAAATATGAAATCTCTCCCGACAAAACCAAGTTGGTCTCCGAATTGAAACAATTAGTAAAGAAATCAGAAGTGGTTTGGCTCGCAACCGATGAGGACCGCGAGGGAGAAGCTATTTCTTGGCACTTATACGAGACACTCGGATTAGACAAAAAAGAGACGAAGCGAATTACGTTTAACGAAATTACCAAAACAGCCATTCTGAAATCAATTGAATCACCACGTGAGATTAATCGCGCCTTGGTGGATGCGCAACAAGCGCGTAGAATTCTGGATCGATTGGTTGGTTTTGAATTATCTCCAGTTCTGTGGAGAAAAATACGTCCAAGTTTATCTGCTGGACGTGTTCAGTCGGTTGCTGTTCGGTTGATTGTTGAGCGCGAGCGTCAAATTCAGGCGTTTGAATCACAATCGTATTATAGAGTGGTTGGAACATTCAAATCGGACAAAGGAACAATTAAGTCAGAAGTCTCTCGAAAGCTGGAAACGGAAGAGGAGGTGAAGCAATTGCTTGAGTCGTGTACAACAGCGGACTTCTCCATCGAAGAAGTGACGCAAAAACCGGCAACGAAAAAGCCAACGGCACCATTTACCACTTCAACGCTTCAACAGGAGGCAAGTTTGAAGTTAGGTTTTACGGTTTCGCGAACAATGCAAGTTGCACAACGTTTGTATGAGTCTGGTAAGATTACCTACATGAGAACGGACTCTGTGAATCTCTCTGATACTGCATTGAATGCAGCGAAAGCGGAAATCGAAAAGGCTTACGGAGCGAATTACTCACAAACACGAAAGTATACTACGAAATCTTCGAGTGCTCAAGAGGCGCACGAGGCAATTCGTCCTACTAATTTCTCTGTGCATTCCATTTCTGGTGATCGTGATCAAGAAAAATTGTACGATTTGATTTGGAAACGTGCTATTTCATCACAAATGTCTGATGCACAATTGGAACGTACCAATATTAAAATGTCGGCGCCTACTGTCAAGGAAACGTTTACAGCAAAAGGTGAGGTGATTAAATTTGACGGATTCTTAAAAGTGTACTTAGAGAGTTCGATGGATGATGACGAGGATGATCTCGCTCCTGAAGGTTTGCTTCCTGCTGTGAAAGTAGGAGAGAAAGTAGATCCAGAAGAAGTGATGGCTACGCAGCGTTTTACACGTCCACCATCGCGCTACGCAGAAGCTTCTTTGGTGAAGGAAATGGAAGGACTGGGAATCGGTCGTCCGTCTACCTATGCGCCTACTATTTCAACAATTCAAAAGCGTGGTTACGTAGAGAAGCCAGATAATGAAGGTCGTGAACGAAATTACGATCAATGGCGAATGAAAGGTGGTGAAATCAAACAGAAAACATTGACCGAAATTACAGGTCGTGAAAAGAATAAATTGGCTCCTACCGATATCGGAATGTTGGTGACGGATTTCTTGGTGGAACACTTCGGTAGAATTCTGGATTACAACTTCACGGCGAAGGTAGAGCAAGAGTTTGATGAAATCGCTAACGGGCTCGTGGAGTGGACAGCGATGATCAAAGAGTTTTACGCGCCATTCCATGATCGAGTAGAGGATACCTTAGAGAATTCTGATCGTGTTACGGGTGAACGCGAATTGGGAATGCATCCGGAAAATGGACGACGAATCATCGCGCGTATCGGAAAGTTTGGACCGATGGTTCAGATGGGAGATGAACAAGTGGATGGTGAGAAACCTGAGTTTGCTTCATTGAGAAAAGATCAATCGATTAACTCTGTTACATTGGAAGAAGCTTTGGAGTTGTTCCAGTTCCCGAAAACAGTAGGAGAGTACGAAGGAGAGGAAGTGGTTGTAGCTGAGGGGCGATATGGTCCTTACGTGAAGTTCGAAGGAAAGTACATCTCAATTCCGAAAAGTGAAGCGATTACTTCAGTGGATTTGGATCGTGCGATCGAGCTCATTGAGGAAAAGCGTGAAGCTGATGCTCCAATTGCAACGTATGAGGGATTGCCTGTTCAAAAAGGAACGGGGCGTTTTGGGCCATTCATCAAATGGAACGATATGTTCATCAATGTGAACAAGAAGTACGATTTTGATAATCTTTCAAATGCAGATATCGAAGAGTTGATTGAGACCAAAAAGCGAAAAGAAATCGAGAAGTACATCCACAACTGGGAGGATGAAGGTATTTCTGTTCAGAAAGCGCGTTGGGGTCGATTCAATATCGTGAAAGGTAAAATCAAGATTGAGATGCCTAAAACAACCGATGCGGAAGCATTAACGTTGGAACAAGTGAAAGCAATCATCGAGGAGAAAGCTCCGCAAAAGAAGACGAAAGCCAAGGCTAAAGCGAAGAAAAAGTAAAATTTCATAAGTTTTCAACGTTCGATCTTTCAAAGATTTGATGGAGGGAAAGAAAATGCGTGGTGATCTGACCTATTTTTGTGGAAATACCAGATCATGAAAGACATTTCTATCTATTTCTCTCCAATTGATGATGCAATTTCCATTCAGGAAGAAAGGGTAGGCGCAAGCATGAAGATGTATCGTGGGGATAGTTTTCCGGAAATCGATGAGCCTGGAATTGCGATTGTCTATGTCCCGGAGTATAGAAATTCAGAAACGAAGCACGAAAACGCAAACGAATCGTTCAGGCAATATTTCTACAATTTTTTTGAAGGTGATGCATGGGGAATGACCTTGTATGACCTGGGGAATGTTTTGCCTGGGAGTACCGTTGAAGATACACGTTTCGCACTTGGACAAGTGGTGTCGGAATTGGTTAAGAAAGAGGTGATTCCTGTAATTATTGGCGGTGGTCAGGATCTCACTGTTGCGTGCTACAAAGGATTCGAAAACCTCGAACGACTGATTAACGTGTGTGCAATTGATAGTTCACTCGATATCGGCGAACCAAATGAACCAGTCCATTCTAACGGATATGTGAGCCATCTATTGATGCAGCGTCCTTGCTACCTCTTTAATTTTGCAAATGTAGGGTTGCAGCGTCTGTTGGCTTCTCCGAGAGAAGTGGATCTATTCGAAAATCTCTATTTTGACATCTGTAGACTAGGAGAATTTAACCAGAATTTCAAAAAAGCAGAGCCTTATCTGCGTAATTCAGATTTGATTTCGATGGATTTTGAAAGTGTTCGAAGCAGCGAAGTGGACGGCACCTGTTATACAAATCCTAACGGTTTTTATGCGGAGCAGTTATGTCAATTGGCGAAATACAGTGGCTTAAGTGACAAGTTAAGTTGCTTTGGGGTTTTTAATGTGAATCCAAACCAAAATGAAGTCGCATCAAATCTTTTGGCGCAGTTAATTTGGTATTTTACGGATGGAGTAGCGAACCGTTACGGCGATTTTCCGATTGGAAATAAAGTCAATTACATGAAGTTTCATGTCCATTTAGAAGACTTCGATGACGACTTGGTTTTCTACAAAAGTAACAAGTCAGGACGATGGTGGATGGAGGTAAAATACTCTGCCGGTCAAGGGAGTAAATATGAACGTCATCAGATGGTTCCATGTGATAAGGATGACTATGATGGAGCCGTTAATAATGTGATTCCGAACCTTTGGTGGAAGACCTTGCAGAAGCTTTCTTAACTCTTGGATTCCTTATTTTGTGATTTTTCTAACATTGATCAAAAAAAATGGTCATAATCAAGAAAATTTCTTAACTTGCAGGCTTATTAGGTTGGTTCGTATTGTGTTCAACCCTCGACTAACTCTAGGAAAACTATTTTTTTATGAAAAGAAGACTTTTAGTTTTTTCGACACTTTTTACTCTTGCATCGGGTGCTTTGTACGCTCAGCAGGATAAAGTGATTACTCATTTTATCTTTGATAAGATGAGCTTCAACCCTGCTGCTACAGGAATTAATCAAGGTATTTGTGGAACTACTGTTTATAGAAATCAGTGGGACAAAATTAACGGAGCTCCTAACTCTGCTTTGTTAAACGTGGAAGCGAACTTAATGCCAATCACCAAGCAAGATCTTGGAGTTGGTATTTCATTCTACCATGACGCAATTGGTTTTACACGCATGAATCATGTAAAATTAAATGCCTCATATCGTTTTAATGTCGGTCCGGGAAGACTTGCAGTTGGAGTTGGACTTGGTTTGTTTAACATGGGAATGAGTCCAGTATGGGTTCCGCCGGTTACACAAATTGATCCATCACTTCCTCAAGGTTTCTCAGATAACAAGTTTGATTTGAACGGAGGTTTGTACTGGGTGAGTCCTACGCTTGACGGAGATTACTATGTTGGTATTTCATCTACTCACTTGACGGCGCCAACTTTGTCTGATGAAACAGGTGTTCCAGTTGGTGGAGGATCTACTCCTGCAACGGTTACGTACGATGCTGCTCGTCACTACTACTTGATGGGAGGTAAGAAATTTGAAAATTTAATTGCTCAAGATTGGCACCTAGATGCAAATGCAATGATGCGAACAGATTTGGTGAAGTACTCAGCAGATTTGAATGCTCGTGTGTTGTATCAAGATTTGGCTTATGGGGGGTTGACGTACCGTACGTCTGATGCGATTGCGGTAATGTTGGGAGCACGTCCTGTGAAATTAAGCAATCCAGGAACTCCTTTAGATAACTTATTAGTTGGTTACTCATATGATATTACAATTAATAAACTGGCGGGTATTTCTCGCGGTACTCATGAAGTAATGATTAAGTACTGTTATTACCTTCCACCTGTTCCGATCCAAAAGTCGAAACACCCAAGATGGTTGTAATATTGAAGATTTTTTAAAATATTTGTAACCATTTCTAGGAAGATTCCGTTATATCCAAGAATACATTGATCCTGTAAGTTGTTAATTGAGATATCCGGAAGATAAAAAAGAGGTAGAATGAAGAAACTTTTGTTATTTGCTTTAGTTGGTGTGGTGTTGGCGTCATGTACGTCAAGAACCGGTCACTTAACGGGTTCTCTTGGTAGACGTGTCTATCAACCACAAATCCCACTCGGGATGGTGTATATTCCGTCAGGAGCATACCAGATGGGGGAGAACGATGGAGATGTGCCATTCTTGCATCAAACGCGTCCGAGAACTGTGTCAGTTCAAGCGTTTTACATGGATCAAACTGAGATCTCGAATAATGAGTACCGTCAGTTTGTGGATTGGGTGAGAGATTCGATTGCACGTGAAAAAATCTATGAAGGTCTTAGTGAAGATGAAGATGCTGAGCGTTACATCAATTACCGTGAGCGTTACTTTGACGAGGGGGCTCTTGAGTATGTTGATTACGATGCATCCGATCGTGCATTGAACCGTGAAGTGTTCAGCTTGAACTGGGATCGTAGAATTGATTACAATGACGAAGAGATCGTTCCTTTGTTGGCTGATATGTACTACCCGCAGCCTCAACGTTACTATAAAAGAAGAGAAATTGATACGCGTCGTTTGATGTTCCGTTACTACTGGATTGATTACGTAGAAGCCGCAAGACGTGGTCGTATTAACATTTCTCCAAACGGTTACGATAACCAAGGGAATAAGATCATCGATGATCACCGTGAGCTTGAAACACCTCCGCATCCATTTACGGAAGAACCTCAAGGTCAAGACTTGGATTTGAGTAACGGTATCAACAAGATTGGTCAAAACAACGCTATTCGTGGGCACGCGAACCGTCAGCGTTTCATTATCGATGAAATCATTAATGTATACCCAGATACCTTGTGTTGGGTTCGTGACTTTACGTATTCATTCCACGATCCAATGACAAACATGTATTTCTGGCATCCAGCATACGACAACTACCCAGTTGTTGGTATTACATGGGTTCAAGCAAAAGCTTTCTCTGTTTGGAGAACTCAATTGTTGAACAACTGGTTGGTGTCAATGGGAGATTTATTTGTGAACGACTTCCGTTTGCCAACTGAGGCAGAGTGGGAAAGAGCTTCACGTGGTGACTTGAACATGTCACAGTATCCATGGGGTGGTCCTTACATCCGTAACGAGTCTGGATGTTTCCTTGGAAACTTCAAGCCAATGAGAGGAAGATACTTTGAAGACGGAGGATTCCACACGGTAAAAGTATACTCATACAATCCAAATGGATGGGGACTGTACTGTATGGCTGGAAACGTTGCAGAGTGGTGTGAAACTGCTTATGACGAGTCTATGTACGAGTTCTCTCACGACTTGAACACGGAATACCGTTACAATGCAATGGATTGGGATCCACCATCAATGAAACGTAAAGTAATTCGCGGTGGTTCTTGGAAAGACATCGGATATTACCTCAGAAATTCGACTAGAACGTATGAATACCAGGATACTGCCAAGTCGTATGTAGGATTTAGAGACGTAATGACTCACCTTGGTCGTGGTGGACGAGATTTCACGAAAGAAGGTGGCGAGGAAATTCGTAGCGATATTCAACTTCGCTAGAATATATAACAACAACAATCAAATAAATTAAACCTAAAACAAGGAAAAACTATGAAACCAGGAAGTAAAGGATGGAAAAAGTTCATGGCTAAGCTCTACGGATTTGGAGCAGCTGTTGTAATCGTTGGGGCATTGTTTAAGATTCAGCACTGGCCAGGTGCATCTTACATGCTTATCGCAGGACTAGGAACAGAGGCGTTGATCTTTATTTTCTCTGCATTTGAACCAATTCACGAAGACCCAAACTGGGAGTTGGTTTACCCAGAATTGGCATTAGGACATGCTGATGATTTAGATCACGAAGCGTTGCCTGCTGCAGGTGGACGTAGAGGAGCTGTTGGAGGAGGAAGTGGTGTCACTGACCAACTCGACAAAATGCTAGAAGAAGCGAAAATCGACGGAGAATTGCTTGAACGTCTTGGTGACGGGATGCGCGCTCTAGGTGATAACGCAGCACAATTGAAAGGTGTTACTTCAGCAGCAGCAGCAACTGGATCTTACGTGGATAGCTTGCAAGCAGCATCTGATAAAGTATCGAAACTTTCTGAAGCTTACGAAAGAGCATCTGTATCGATCTCTGGTATGACTTCTTCTCAAGCAGAAGGTGAGTCATTTGGTGAGCAAATGCAAAAAGTTTCTAAGAATTTGTCTGCATTGAATAATGTATACGAATTGCAATTGAAAGGATCTTCAGCTCACTTAGAAGCTACTGAGAAGTTCCAAGGACAAGTAACTGAGATGATGAAGAATCTTTCTGATTCTGCTGAGGATACTCGTTTGTATAAAGAAAACATGGCAATGTTGTCTAAGAATTTGACTGATTTGAATTCGGTTTATGGTAACATGTTGAAAGCAATGACAATTAACCGAGGATAATTTTTTCTCGGATAAGTGTTACTTATCGCTTTTTATGAATTAACATGTAGTATTAACCCTAGGAAAATTATTTAAACATGGCAGGAGGAAAAGAAACCCCCAGACAGAAAATGATCGGTATGATGTACTTGGTACTCACCGCTCTGCTTGCCCTAAATGTATCTAAATCGATCCTTGATGCCTTCGTTGCAATTGAGGAGAATATTCAGGTAGCGAACATCGTTCAGGTGGATCGTGGAGATGGATTCTACAGTGATGTAAAATCTGAACTTGCTGGTTCGAAAGACTCATCGCAAGTGGCAAAAAGAGAGAAACTCCAATATGTGATCAAGCAGATGGAGAAGATCGATGAAAAAGCAACTGCAATGATTGGATTCATTGATAAGTTGAAAATTGATGTATTGAAAGAAGCTGGTGAATCAGTTGACACGTACAAAGACGAAAACGAGGAAACTATCCTTTGGAAAAAAGGTGAAGGTCCACGTCCGATTCGTATGCACTTGAATGCGGTACAAGCACAAGATAAGTACGATGAGCCAATGCGTGTTCTTGGAATTGATGAGAGCATCCAAAAACCAAAAGGTAAAGGTCTAGAATTGTGGAACAAATACAACGAGTACCGTAAGGATATCGTTTCACTTACTGGAACATACACTTGGGGAGAAGGAAATCAATTTTCAATTACACCAAAAGACATCAACACATTTAAGAATAACAAAGAGCTAACAGCTCAAGTTACGAAGATGGTTGAAGGAAGTAAAGCAAACTTAAAGGAAGACAAGCAAGTATTGATCGACCTTTACATGATGCTTACAAAACAAGAAAAGAACGAAGTGCACGACATGAAGGATGTACACTGGATCGGAAAAACATTCGACCACTCTCCTTTGGTAGCGGCAATCGCGTCTTTGTCTTCGTTGCAACAAGATGTTCTAGGGGCACGTGCTTTGGCATTGGCTCACTGGAAAAGTAAAGTGTCAACTGGAGAATATAGCTTCAACAAAATCATGCCTTTGGCTTACGCACCTGCTGTTGCGAACCAAGGAGAAGAGGTTGAAATTAAAGTAATGATGGCAGCGTTTGATTCAGATAACCAGCCAACTGTTACAACTTCTCAAGGTACGGTTGAATACCCTGGAAATGGTCAAGGTATCGTTAAAATGAAAGCTGGAAGCTCAACAATGACAGTTTCTGGTACGGTATCGATCAAGAACAAGTCAGGTGTTGCGAAAACAGAAAAATGGGAATCAGAAATCGTTGTAATGAAGCCTTCTGGTTCTATCGAATTACCTGAATTGAATGTATTGTACCGCGGTTATCCAAACAAAGTTGATCCAACGGCGTCAGGTTATCCAACAACGGTGTTAACTGGTTCTAACTGTTCAGTTTCGAAATCAGGAAACCTTTACATTGCAAGTCCAGGAAGTGGTAAAACTGCGTACTTAACTGTTTCTGGTAAAACAGCGGATGGTAAAACTGTTCAGTTGAAGAAAGTAGAATACAGAGTAAGCGCATTGCCAGATCCAGAATTGTACTGGGGTGGTGTGAAGAATGGTGGACGTGCGTCGAAATCACAAACGAAATTGTTTGCGAAATACCCGCCAGAAATTCCATTGAATGCTCAGTTTAATATCATTAAATGGGAATGTCAAGTTCCTGGAGCACAAGGAAAGCCACCAGGAGGACCTGGAGCTAACATCTCTGCTGCAACAAACTTGTTGCGTGCGGCGAAACCAGGTAGCCAAGTAAGTTTTATTTGTACAGTAGTCGGTCCGGACGGTATTCAGCGTAAGAAAGCTGGTGCATTTACAATTTAAACATTAAAACAGAGGATTATGAAAAGTCTATTCATGAGTGTAGTTGGGGTTGTCCTGTTCGCAGGAACAACGTTGGGACAGATTGAAGAAATCAATGGTGGACCAGTAAACGTACCAACAGAAGGAATTATTGATGGTGTGTTTATCCAAGAACATATCCCTACGAAACGAATGGTTCCTTACACACACGTTCGAGAAGCAGATGCGATCTGGAGCCGTCGTGTATGGGAATACATAGACTTGCGTGAGAAAATTAACCAACCATTGTACTA
>JBFHGY010000031.1:0-12506 GCA_041582905.1 Crocinitomicaceae bacterium
CCCATGGGATAAGTATCACCAAATCGTGGTACGTGACTACGTTTCTGGAGCGATGGAAAATACAGGTGCGGTTATCTTTGGAGATTTCGTGTATAAAAACAAGCGTGAGTTATTGGATGATAATGACAATTCTACGATTGCACACGAGTTGTTCCACCACTGGTTTGGAGATTTGGTCACTTGTGAATCATGGTCGAATCTTCCGTTAAATGAATCATTCGCGAATTACTCGCAGTATTTGTGGGACGAGCACCGTTATGGATTGGATCAAGCAGATTACTATGCAGATGTGGAAGCGGAAGGATACTACCAAAGTGCTCAGATGCAAGGATACCATGACCTTATTTGGTTCGATTTTGATGATAAAGAACAAATGTTTGATGGTCACTCATACAACAAAGGTGGACGTATTCTTCACATGCTACGTAATTACTTGGGAGATGAGGCTTTCTTCGCTGGGATGAACAACTATTTGGAAAAGAACAAATTCCAACCAGCGGAATTTCACCAATTGCGTTTGGCGTTCGAAGAAGTGTCAGGAGAAGATTTGAACTGGTTCTTCAACCAATGGTTCCTTGGGTCGGCTCATCCAATCTTGGATTTTGACCAAGTAGTAGATGATGGAACAAACACACTGAACATTACCGTGGAGCAAAAGCAAAATCTTGAATTGTCTCCGATCTACAAATTGCCAATGGACATCGCCATTTTTGATTCTAAAGGAAAGCACATTCACAGAGTGGTAGTAGATGAACTGACAGAAGAAATTTCACTTCCTTTCGAAGGAGAGTTGAATGGATATATCTACGATTTCCAGCAAGCAATTTTAGGAAAGAAGCGTGAGAACAAACCACGTGAAATCTACATTCACCAGTACTATAACGGTGAACGCTACATCGCAAGAAGAGAAGGATTGGAGAATGGAGCAAAAGGAACATCGGTAGAAAGTCAGCAATTGGTTTTGGATGCGTTGAAAGATCCATTCTGGGGAATTCGTATCGATGCGATTGCCTTAACAAAGCGATTGAAAGAGGACAAGTTGGACGAAGGAATTGCACGATTGAAAGACATGGCGGCAAACGATCCTGAATCGAGTGTGCGTGCAGCCGCTCTTGCGAAACTTGGTAAGTTGATGGAGCCAGAAGAAGTAGAGCCAATGTACACGAGCGCAATTTCGAACGATTTGTCTTACACAGTCATCTCTTCAGCGTTAAGTGCGCTCGGAAAAGATAATCCGGAAAAAGCAATGAGTTTAGCGGAACCATTGGAAAGTGAGAAATCATCAAAGATGTTAAGTGGAATTGCTCAACTCTACGCGGGATACGGAGGTGCTGAGAAATACCCATTCTTTGAAAACGCATTGAAAGGAAATACACTTCAGGGATACGATAAGCTCGGGTTTATCGGTGCGTACACAGGGTTTGTATCTCAGCAAGATATTGAGATCTACGAGAAGTCATACGACATGTACCAAGAATTGTATGAAAACGGTGGAATGTATACGCAAATGTTCATGCCACAATTCGTTGGATACATCGCAAAATCATGTGGTGCAAACATCGACGAGTTGGAAACGGAGTTAGCGGGATACGAAGAGAATAACGACGCACAATATGCTGCTCAAACGAGAAAGCAAATTGAGCGATTCAAAGCCGTACAAGCAAAGTTTGAAGCGTTCGAAGCGAAGCTTGCCGAAGAAAAAGAAGGAAGCGAGCACTAGTTCGAAGAAAATAAATAAGAAGCCGTCTATCCCTTGTTGGGTAGACGGTTTTTTTTGTGTGGTGCATTTCGGGCTTCGACTCCACTCAGCCCACAGAGCTTGAGAATTAGAAGTACGAGGACTGAGCGGGACATTGAGCCTGTCGAAATAGAGTCGAAGCCCATTTTCAAGAGGTCATGTTTTTAGCTGATAATAATCAGTTTTTTCACTGAACTCAAATCATTTCAAAATCAGTGAAGTACCCTCACCTTTGTATCAGACATTACGAATTTTTAAATACATCGAATCATGGCAACACAAACAGTTACAAATCAAACCGCGAAAGAGTATAATAAAGCAACAGAAGTTACCAAAAACAATGCATGGGAACAAGACGCAGAGTTTAACCGCTTTGGATTGATCTCAGTTGTGCTACTAATCGTAGGATGCTTAGGGGGAATTACAGTTGGAATGGGCGCAATCAACTACACATGGGCGCTAATTGCAGTTGTTATTCCTACAATGACTACCCTAAGTCTTCTACTAGCCGTAGCACCGATGCGATACATTATCTACGCCACTTCGGTAAGTGTTCTAATTGACATCATCCTATTAGTATACTTCCTTATTGTCTGATTCGTTTTTTTCGGTTCCATTAGTTTTTTGAACCGATTTAAGTGACGTAGTTTAAAAATCCCGATTTAATCTGATTTCGATCGATTGAGTCGGGTTTTTTTATGCTTCAAACCCGAGAGCTGAGGTGCTACGTTGAGCTTGCCGAATCCGATAACTGTCGGATGAAGTCCGATAATCATACTCCGAGTCTGATAGGATAGTCCATGGGCTGAGCGGGACATTGAGCGGAGTCGAAATGGAGTCGAAGCCTACCAATCACTTCTACAAGAATCCTTTCTTGCCTTACCTGAGGGCTGAGGTTCTCGAAGCCCGCAAATCCTAGCTGTTACTACCACAAGAATCCTTTCTTGCGACATCACCCCAAACCAAATCACTCTGTAACCGGCAGCACAATCTCAAACGTTGTTCCAACGTCCACCTCCGTATCAAAATCAATCGTTCCCTGATGATTCTCGATAATCTGTCTTACCATTGCCAAACCAAGTCCTGTCCCCGTACTTTTCGTAGTGAAATACGGAACGAAAATCTTTCCAACCTTCGACGGGTCAATTCCTACTCCGTTATCCGCAATTTTGATCGTTACTTTCTGACCTTTCTGTTCTAAATCAATCGAAATCTGTCCAACGCGATCGGCAGGAATGGCTTGAATGGAATTTTTGATGAGGTTGTTGAATACGCGAACAAATTGATCTTTATCCGCTAGCACAAAGATTTCTTCAGGTTGTGCATGGATGGATAATTTCACTTTTCCAGGCACGCGGAATACTTCGGCCACACCTCGAATGAGAGAAACCAAGTCTAAACGCGACTCCAGCGGATTCGGCATTTTGGCAAACGACGAGAATTCATTGGCAATATTTGTTAACGCGTCAATTTGTTCAATCATCGAGTTGGCAACCTTCTTGAGCTTTTCACCACTTTTGGGATCATTCGGATCGTAAACACGAAGCAATTGCTGAACGCTTAGTTTCATCGGAGTGAGTGGATTCTTGATCTCATGGGCTACTTGTTTTGCCATTTCTCGCCAAGCCGATTCACGTTCACTTTTCGCCAATTGCTGAGCCGTAAATTCGAGTTCCAATAACTTCTGATTGTAATCCTTTACCAACGCACCAATTTCATCTTCTCGATCGTAGGAAATCTGCTCATTGTATTTTCCAAACTTCACGCTGGCAAAGCTTTCTTGCAAGATGCGGAGTGGAGATGTTAACCACGCAGAAATGAAGATGGCAAGCACAATCGAGATAGCAAGAAGGAGAATGAACACGTTGATAATGGCCACCATGAACTTCTGAATCTGATTCTCGAATTCACTTTGCTGACCGAAATGCTGCAGGTTGATGAAGCCCATTCGATCTCCATCGTTATTGTAAAAGGGCAAGTAGGCTGAAGAATAGTTGAGCTTTCCAATGTTCTCGTTATGCACGAACTCACTGATCTGTCTGAATTTCATTTTCTGATATGCAATCGGGTTCATTTGCTCGCTGAGTAATCCGACATTAAATACTTTGGGGCGAGACGTAGCAAGCAAATAGCCTTCGTTGTCATACAGGTTGATATCCGTGTAGAATACCTTCGCAAACTTCTGCAGGATGTACTGCATGTAGTTTCCGTTCTCGTAAATCGATAATTCGGGGAAATCGCCCAGCTTCGCTTTTACCTCCGTTTGAACCGAACTCAATTTCTCTCGAATTACGTCGTCGGTGTATTGGTTGTATTGATTGCTCACAAAGACTCCACTTCCCCAACCGAATGCAAGTAGCGATAAGAAAACCAGCGAGATCAACACCAACTGAATTTTCATCGCCAAACTAAACGTCTTTCGATTCGACTGATTCGTGCTGTATCGGAAAAGAATAGGAAGTAATAAGAGGCCGAAAAAACTGAATAGATACGAGAACGAAGTAACTAAATCAACGGCTGTAAAGTTCTTACTGGATAAGATGACAACATCGTTTTTTCCTTGAAGCAAGGCATAATGATTGTAATCATCGAAGTCAAAAAATCCTTTTTTCTTGATCGAAGTTGGAACAATAGCATGGTAAGAGGAAGGATAGTTGAAGTCACCATATTTCGTTACCAATCGTCCATCATTGTATTTCGCAATAGAATACGACTCCAAGGTTTCAAAAACGCTCGTCTGTTGTGAAATCAGCAGTCGTGGAAATCCTATTTCCTCTGGAATCTTTTTTGATTTGAGTGTACAGAAGAGTATGGCACTTGCCGTTGTATCTTTCGCTACAAGCGGTTGTTTGATGATATAACTGAACTGCCCTGAATAATCAGAAACAAAATAAATGTTGGGATTAATCTCAGAGGGAATACTCGATTCTTTAATGATTCTTTCGAGGTCAGCGTAAATATCATCAGGATCTTTCGGGTACTCAATTAGCGGCTGTTTTTCCGAATCGAACAAGTGAAAATCGATATCGTAGCGTTCCCAAAAGCCTTTAAAAAGACGTCGCTCCATTCCTTCCTGGAAATCAGAAAAGCTTACAGATTGAGGTGATCCAATAAAGCGTTGTAGGAGTTTGTCTTGCTTGATCTCTTCGGCCAATTGTGAGTACTCTGCTTCTGTTACAATGTTCTTTTCTGTTGCCAATTGGTTGGCATACAGCTCGCGTTCACTGCGTTCTTTTTTGAAGTTGAATTCGGCAATATTTCCTGCAGTTACCAATGAAAACAACACCAGTAGAATCAATCCAGCACCAAGTTGACGGACGCCATCGTATCGATAGATCAAGTAGACCATGAAGCCGTACAACACACCAGGGAAAAAGGCATTGAATGAAAGTTCATTCCCGGCACTTACTTCGTAAAAGAAGAAGAAACATCCACCGAAGAAAATGATCATTGCCATGTGAACCGCACTCCATCCCACTTTCTTACATTGAATGATGCTATCTCGAACGAACAAATAGTAGGCGTAGATGAAAAAACCAATTCCCGTCATGGCGAGAATCGAATAGACATTCAATTCAAACAGTTGATCAATAATCAGAGGAATGGAAGAGTTTTCAATCAATCCTCTGTTTAAGTTCACGAGTAGAATCCACCACACAATCGAACCGACAAGAATAGCGGCCGAAGTTAGTTTCGCGCCAAATCCTTTTCGTAGAAGCGGTAAAAAACGTCGTATTTCATACATGAAATAGATAAGTACCGCGAGGTTGATCCAGAACGCAACGAAGTTGGGGAATAATTCACTCGTCCCATATAAACTGGGTTCGAACACTTCGGTGCCTTCCATGAATTGAAACAAGCCGAGCTTTAATGACAGGTATCTCACTCCAACGATGACAATTGGAATTGCTACTCGAAGGAATAAAGGGAAATGGGTAGAAACTTTTGTGAGCAGGAATAGCCACAAGGCAATCGATCCGATTAACAACAATAACAATAGCACGGATTCAGTGTGCGTGATTGTTTGATTTTCATCTGGAACAATCGAAAAGGCGAAGGCTCCGTTTTTCAACTTCACGGGATAACCTTGATCTTCCTCGACACTTATTTCCGCCAGAAATGGCAGGTGCAAATCATCCGAGAAGGCATTGATTAATTCGCGGTTTTCATACGAATAGTCTTGTTTGATCAGGAAAGAGCCACATACCGAATAATCTCCGACCTCTACAGTTTTCGCGTAATACCAACCATTTTGAAGATGAACAACTCCGTTAGCAGGGTAGTGTATTTCTGCGAATCGAAGAATGGGAAGGTGATTCGTGTTCCAAAAAATAAGTGAGTCATTCCGATAAACATGAAGATTGAATTCGGACTCTCTATCGAGATTTCGCCATACATCATCAATGTTTTTGTAGTGGATAGACTGTTGGTAAGTGGCCAGTTCAGCATCGAGCAAACTTTGCTTTTTGTTGAAGTCGATCTGAAATGTATGGATCGCATTCGCAGAGTTTCCGTGTGAATGCACATTGAAATAATATACCCCAAATACAATCGTACTGATCACCGCAGCAATCAGGATATAATATTTCTTTAAGACTTTTGTTATCATGCTTTTTGCTGATCCAACCGTAGGGCAATTTCCATTGTCAATTTGTCGAAGTCGGAATCTGCGTTCGCATCATTTCGGAACAAGAAATCGGCATCGTCACGGTAAGGTAGCAAATAATTATCAAAGCATGGTATCACGTGGTTTTCCCATTGGTAGAGAATCGCTTCACGTGAGTATCCGCGTGTTTCCTGATCTCTGTAGAGTCGTCTGTCCAATTGAATTTTTTGATCCACATGAATGAAAACGGAATAATCCAACACTTCGCGCACTTCTGGATAATGGAAGAGGAATAAACCTTCCACAATAATGATATCTGATGGTTTGATGGTAATCAATACGTGCTTGTCAGGTGGGGCATTGAAGTGGTATTCCTTGACCACGATTTCTTCGCCATTCACCAATCTTTGAAGATCGCTAACCAATTTATCCACATCCAACGCTGTTGGAAGATCGAAATTGACCTCACCATTCTCATCAATTAACTGATGTTCGATGGGGCGGTAGTAGTTGTCCATCGAAAAAACACTAGGACGTAGATCTTTGTACTCCGTGTAAAGTCGATTCAACAATGTTGTTTTTCCTGATCCACTTCCACCACAAATTCCAATAATCATTTCTCCTTAAATTCAAATTCTACCTCGCCTTCTTTACCCAGTTGACTTGTGTTGAATACAAGTACTTTGTTCGGCAAATTTACAGTAAATTCTTTTTTATCCTTAGGATAAAGCACACTACTTGGGTTTACAATTGCTCGATCAGAGAAATCATTGTGTGCAGCTTCCTGGCCAGGCTCATAATAGATGATGCTCACCTTATTGTATCCATTGTGATCGAGATGGTAGCCAACACCTTCATTCATAGGGTAAATCCCCAGCTTTAAGTTTTTATTCTCAATGAAGTAATTTAAGTTCATTTTGTTCAGAACCTTCCATTCACCCTCTTCGTAGACGTGCAAAATTAGGGCTGCTCCTCCGTCACTTCGCTCAGCTCCCATCATGTAAAACTCTCCATTAATTTGAGTTAATAGTCCACGCTCGATTACATGTTTTTCATCTAAATAATAGCTGCCAGTCGTTCCAAAACCAATATTTTCGATTGGCAATAAATCAGAAGGTGCTTCTAAAAACGTTCCTTCAAGTTCTTTTCCTTTTGAGGTGAACGAACGAACATTCCAACCTTTTTTCTTGGCGCTGTATCCACGTGCTGCGAAGTAGATTTCATCCTCAGTAAATCCGATGTAATTCCATTGTCCAATGTTTTCATCTTTCAAATCCGAGGTTGGAATCGCACCAAGTTCTACTGCATAGCAGAGCATATTATGATGCGTCATAAAAGTGGCAAATTCACGAACAGATTTTGTTTTTTTGTCTTCATAACGATAATGATGAACCAGTGCTTTATCCGTCACAACCACATTGATTAGTTCGAGTTTATTGTAATCATAAGATCCCAATTTTTTGATGGCTGAAGAAATGGAGGCTGAGAGTGTCTTTACATTTCCTGCGGAATTGAGCTGATTGAAATAAATTTTGCCGCTTTCTAGTTCTAGGTTATCTAAAAAGTAGACATAACGTGCGTTTTCGCTCGCGAGGTAATAATATTCTTCGTTTTTCGGCCGAATTTTTTGATCCCACAAACTTTCTTGTTCTTCTCCAATGAGTGTTAGGTTGATTTGAGGCGTGGACATATTAGGATCCTTACTCATCAGCATCGCACCCTTTCCTTTCCATTCAATAATATCGATAAATGGATGATCAACCATTGGAATCGTAAAGGTTTGAGCGAGGCTCTGAAAACCAACAATAGACAGTAATAAAACAAGAACTTTATTCATAATTTCGTAATTTGTGGACCCATTCGGTTACAAGGATCGTGCTAAAATAATAAGGAATGATATCTAAATCAACATCTATCACCATCAAACAATTACTCTTTCTAGGAGTTTTACTACCAACGATCGCTCTCGGAATTTCGTCTTTTATGATGAAGAAAGGGAAGGAATTGAAAATCGGGAAGAAGGTTCCTGCAATGAATATCAAAATGATGGCGACCGATGGCGAAGCCTATGACTTACAAGATTTTCAAAAGGAGAACGGAACGATGATCGTTTTTTCATGCAACACCTGCCCCTTCGTAGTAGGGAATGACAGTTTCGGTGGATGGGAAAAGGATTACAATGATCTCTACCAAAAAGCAAGTGATGCGAAAATTGGGTTTGTCCTTGTCAATTCGAATGCTGCCAAACATGATGGAGACGATTCAATGGAAAAAATGAAAGCACGAGCTGAACAACAAGGATACAAAATGAGTTACTTGATGGATGAAAATTCTGTGGTAGCGGATGCTTTCGGGGCGAAAACAACACCTCATGTATTTGTGGTTGATGCAGAGGGGAAATTAGTGATGAGAGGAAGCATCGACAATTCGTGGGATACCAAACGAACAGAATTGGAAACGTACGCGCTCGACGCAATCGATTTTCTGGCAAACGGAACGAAATTATCAAACACTACGCCTGTGCCGAGAGGTTGCAGCATAAAAAGAAAATAACAGAATGCCTGTGCATTCGCATGCGGAAACAACTGTTTCTATAACTCGATAAACTATGAAAAGAAAACTACTCTTAGCCTGCGCTTTTTTCGCAGCAACTTTTAGCTCTCAAGCACAAACAACAAATCTTGGCGGTCCGCTTACTTGGAAGTCTAATTTCCGAGGAGATGAAATAGAAACGAAGGTAATGCGCGGATTCGACGCTGATGTGGTAGCAGCGGAAGATGCAATCAATGATCAAAACAAGTCACAGCCGTGGCGATTTGGTTACAAGTACGATACTGACTTTACGCTTGAAAATTCCGGTACATGGGAAACACTTCCAGATGGTGGAAAGTTATGGCGTTTAGGATTGAAATGTGAGGGAGCCATCACAATGAACTTGTTGTTGGAAGATTTGTTTATTCCTGCTGGAGCTTCTTTGTACTTGTTCGATGTGGACAGAACGAACAGAGTAGGAGCGTACACCGTTCGAAATAACCGCGAAGATGGAAATCTTGGAACGGAATTGCTACATGGTGATGAAATCATCGTGGAATACTACGAACCAGCGAACGTGGCTGGAGAAGGGACAATGAAAATTGCCAGTGTCGTTCACGGATATAGAACATTAACGCACATTCAAGATGAATTAACACGAGCATTGAACAGCTCAGGAGATTGTAACATTGATGTTAATTGTCCACTTGGAGATCCTTGGACGAACCAAATTCGTTCGGTAGCCATGATCGTGGTGAACGGAAACGGAGCATGTACAGGAGCGCTCATCAATAACACATGTGACGACGGAACGCCATACTTTTTGACGGCAAATCACTGTTTGGGAGGAAGCACAGGAAGTTGGGCTTTCCGATTCAATTGGGAAGTAGCAGAAGGAGACCCAACTCTTTCTTGCGCTACAACAACGAACACGTCTAGTTCTTACAACTTGGCATCAAATTATGACCAAACAGCCAACGGTGCAACACTCTTGGCGAACAGCGGAAATTCAGATTTCGCTTTGCTTGAAATCGACAATATGGACGTCAACGATGCAATCAACTGGGGATTGTTTTACGCTGGTTGGGA
Source organism: Crocinitomicaceae bacterium (assembly GCA_041582905.1). Taxonomy (GTDB): domain Bacteria; phylum Bacteroidota; class Bacteroidia; order Flavobacteriales_D; family Crocinitomicaceae; genus UBA4466. The sequence continues at coordinate 9,966 of JBFHGY010000031.1, forward strand.
CAACACAGATGTAGAATCTTCTGTATCGGAAGTAATTGGGATTCACCACCCATCTGGTGACATCAAGAAAATCTGTCGTGCATTCGATAACGGGAATAACATTAGCCACCAAAGTGTAAGTGGAACAGATGTTTGGTTCATGGATTCATGGGATGATGGAGTAACAGAGCCAGGGTCGTCTGGATCGCCATTGTTCGATCAAAACGGAAGAATTATTTGTCAATTATACGGTGGAGCTGCTGCATGTAGCGGAACAAATAACAACGGGCAATACGAATTCTACGGACGATTTGGAACATCTTGGGATTTAGGAGCAAAGCAGTATTTGTCTCCAGCATCATGTGGTGCAGAGCAGCAAACAAATGATGGATACGATCCAAATCCTGCAACGAATAGCATCGAGGAAATCTCATCAAACCTATTCCAAGTAAGTCCAAACCCAAGCACAGGGATGTTTACTGTGCAATTGGAAGACATCGCTACAGATGCACGCATCACGGTAGCGGACATGACGGGACGCATCATTTCATCGGAGAAATTGACATACGGTGTTTCTTCTTTGCTTGATTTAACATCAGCGGCAAATGGAACATATATCATCCGCTTGACTTCGAGCCTCGGTTCAGAAATGAAGACAATTGTTGTAAACAAATAGAACAGCTGTCCCGAAGCAATTCGGGACAGTTCGTTTACTTACTATACTCAAACTATGAAAAAACAACTTCTCATTGCAGGAGCAATCGCCCTATTCTCCATGGCGAGCTTTGCTCAGGTTACAGACATGGGCGGTCCCATTTTACTTAAGGGAAAAGCCGTTACAAATGTCAATGTTCCACGAATTACGATGTCTGGATTTGATCAGGCAGAAATTGACGCTCAAGATGCAATTAATGATGCCGCAAAGGATGCCCCGTGGCGCTTCGGATATAAATACGAAACAGACATCACTCCTAAAAATAGCGGTGTTTGGGTGGATCTCCCAGGAGGGAATCGTGTTTGGCGAACGGAAATTGTTGCTCCGGGCGCTTTGACGATCAACCTTACCTTGGAAGATGTTCATTTTCCAGAAGGAGCATACCTTTATCTCTACGATATCAATAAAACGCACACAGTTGGGGCATATACCTCTAGAAATAACCACCCGAGTGGTGAGCTGGGAACAGACTTGGTACATGGCGATCACATCGTAATAGAATATTTTGAGCCAGCTGCTGTGCAGGGTCAAGGTAGTTTTAAGATTAATGGTGTAACGCATGGTTATCGTAGTTTGAATATCATTCAAAAGAGCTTGGCAAAGGCCCTAAACAGTTCTGGAGATTGTAACATTGATGCACGCTGTCCAGTTGACCCGTATGTCGGTGGAGTAAGCGCTTGGGATGATCAAATTCGTTCTGTCGCGATGATTGTCGTGAACGGAAGTGGAATTTGTACTGGAGCGCTCATCAATAACTCATGTAGCGATGGAACGCCTTACTTCTTAACAGCCAATCACTGTTTGGGAGGAGGAACTTCTAACTGGCTATTCCGTTTTAATTGGGATGTACCAGAAGGAGATCCTGGAATGTCATGTGCTACCACAGCAAATACACCAACATCGTTCAATAATCCGTCAAACTACGATCAAACGACAGTGAACGGAGCAACAGTACTCGTGAGTGGAGGTGGTGCAGATCACGCATTGTTGATGCTCGATAACCTAACAGTGGCAGATGCGACTAACTGGGGACTTTTCTACGCAGGATGGAACAATGATGATACAGAATCAGCAGTAACTGAAGTAACGGGAATTCACCACCCTTCTGGAGATATCAAGAAAATTTGTCGAGCGTATGAAAACGGTGGAGCGAATAATATTCATCATTCAACACAAGGAGGAGCTGCTGTTTGGTACATGGACGCTTGGGATGATGGAGTTACTGAACCAGGATCGTCGGGATCACCATTATTTGATCAAAACGGACGAATCATCGGTCAATTGTACGGTGGATCTGCTGCTTGTCAAGGAACTTCAGCAAATGGATTCGATTATTATGGAAGACTTGGTGTTTCATGGGGATTGGGAATTGGAGGATATCTCGACCCAGCTTCATGCGGAGGTTCAAATGTCATCAACGATGGATGGGATCCGAACGCGGTAACTACGGTGGATGACGCAAGTATTCAAGGAATTTCATCGCCAGCAAGCGAATTATGTGGTGATAGCTTTGATCCTGTGGTAACCCTCAGAAATGCAGGAGCCAACAATTTGACTTCCGTTACCATCTTGTACAATATTGATGGGGGAACGAACCAAACATTTAGTTGGACTGGAAACCTTGCCTCGAACGCAAGTGTAAATGTTACGCTTCCAACAATGACGACAACAGCAGGACCACACGTGTTCAATGCGAGTACTACGAATCCAAACGGAACTACAGATACGAATCCAGCAAATGATGCTTCGTTCTTGAATTACAACGCTACGCTTGGAGGACAACTGGCAACCCTTACTATTGAAACAGATTGTTGGGGACATGAAACGTATTGGGAAATTGTGACTTC
>JBFHGY010000032.1:0-12446 GCA_041582905.1 Crocinitomicaceae bacterium
GGTGCAAATATAACACGATTTTTATTTCAAACAATCTTTTTTGACTTAGTTCTGCAATTTTTCTAACTCTTCATCAATAAAGTCCGCCAATTTCAAGATATGCGATTCGCTAAAATTGAATTCGATTCCAGCAGTCGCATAAATCTCAGGGATGGATTTCGTGTAAGCCAGTTTCAACGCTTCTTTGTAATCATGAATGGCTTGTTCCTTGTTTTTCAGACTGTTCATCCAAACGCCAAGTGCTCCCAATTGTGCAATTCCGTATTCGATGTAATAGAAAGGCACTTCAAAAATGTGTAATTGACGTTGCCAAGATGTCGCAAGAATGTCTTCGTAGCCTGAATAATCGACCAAACCAGTTCCATATTCTTTACTGAGAGAAATCCACTTTTGGGTACGTTCTTCTTGTGTATGCTCGTGATTTACGTATAACCAATGCTGGAATTCGTCCACTTGTGCGATCCATGGCAACAATACGAGTACCGTTTCTAATTGTTCACGCTTTGCACGGATAAAATCTTCTTCGTTTGGATAGAACTCATTCCATTCCTCCATGGTCAATAATTCCATGGACATAGATGCCAATTCAGCTACTTCCGAAGGAAGATTTTTGAACCCTGTCAATTCGAGATCGCGACTTAGGAAGGAGTGAACCGCATGTCCGCCTTCATGTACCATCGTCACTAAGTCTCGTTGAGAGCCGACAGCATTCATAAAAATGAAAGGAACACCGATTTCGTACAGAGGATAGTTGTATCCACCAGGAGCTTTTCCATTCTTCGAAGCGAGGTCCAAATGTTCCATTTTTTCCATCGTTGCCAAACAATCAGCAAAGTAGGGATCTACTTTTTCGAACATTTTAATCGTTCCAGACAATAATTCTTTGTCCGTTTCGAATGGTTTTAGTGGTGTTTTTCCTTCTGGATCAACATCTAAATCCCACGGCTTGAATAACTCTTTTCCTAGTAAATCAAGTTTCTTTTGTTTGATCGACTTCACAATCGGAACAATCACTTTTTTAACCGATGCATGGAAGTCTTCGCAATCGCTCACCGAATAGTCGAAGCGACCCATGGATTCCATTTTGTAGTCGCGGAAGTTCTCAAAGCCTGCATTTACGGCTACTTGGTGACGTTTTTTGATTAAACCATCAATGAGGTCATCGAATTTATCGAAATCCTCACGACGACGGGAAGCGATCTTTTCGAATACTTCTATACGTACTGATTCATCTGTTTCTTTTAGAAATAACGCCGCTTTTTGCATCGTTAAAGTCTCGCCATTGTGTTCAATGCTTTGAGCCGCAGACAGCGCACCAAACTTCTGACTTTCCTCCGCAATTTCAGAAATGATCTTCACGTTTTCTTCGCGGTACAATTCTAATGCTTTGCGCACTTTTCTGAACATGATAAAGTAATCACTTTGACCTTCCAATTCTTTCGCAAAAGGGGAGGAAGCCAACTTTTGATTGAGCTTATCCTCAAGTGGAGCCATTTTCGGTTGAATTTCCGTCACGAAGAACATGTATGATTTATTCAACTCTTCGTCTGTCGTATCAATGGTCATTTTGATGTAACGCCACGCCGCATTTTCTTCCAAAACGGCATCCAATTCACTTTGGTCACTTAACCATTGTTTGAAGTCTTCCAATGTATCAATTGAGCGCTCTAACAAATCGTTGTAATACGTTTCGATGGATTCCCAGCTGTCAATGGTTAAATCTTTGGCGATAAAATGTCGTTCGGGTTTGCTTATGTTTATCATGTTTCGATCAAAAAAAATCTTGATTTCAATTCCATTCATCGTAAAGAAGAGTTGGAGCTGAAATCAAGATCGTATAAATGAGTTATTCGGTGTTACTTATCCTCGCTTTTCTTTTTAGCGGCTGGCTTTTTTTTCTCACCTGCTTTTTTCGTTGCTTTCTTTTCTTCCTTCACTTCAGCTACTTCTTCTGTTGGCTCGGAAGCTGTTTCTTCTTCCACTGTTTCCTCTTCAGAAGGCTCTAAGTTTCCAGACTTCAACAACATGTTATACCATTGGATCAATTTCTTAATATCTGAAGGGTAAACACGCTCTTCATCATAATCAGGAATAATTTCCGAAATAAATTCTTGCAATACGGTCATATCTTCTTTGTGAGAAGGGGCTTCTTTTCCGTCTTGCTTCTTGTAGATATCAGTGAAAATTTCCTTCAACGGACGATCTCCATCGTAAGTGTAAATACTGATGTCTTCCAAGGCAGAAATTCGATCAGTAGCATACGCTGGGAAACGTTTTTTCTCCGTGATGGATTCAACAATAATGCTGTTTTTCCCCTGTGCGATAACCTTGTAAAGTCCTGGTCGGCCTGAAATCGAAATAATACCTGATAAATCCATATTGTTTTGTTTGTGAGGAGCAAAAATAGAAATTCTTTGAACATCTATTACATTCTCACGATTTTCGATTGAAATACTCCGTATTCGGTTGAAATATGGACAATGTAGAGTCCTGATGTAATCGTCCGAACGTCAAAACCTTGCCCAGAAATATAGTTTAAGCTTGATCGTTTACCAATCGCATCAATCAATTCTACGTTTAAGATTTCTCCTTCGAAATCCACATGAAAAAAGTCCTTCACGGGATTCGGATGCAGGTTCAACCAAGTGCTACTTTCTTCTGTTAAACTTAAGGTCAAGGTAATTGAATCTGTTTCAGCTACACAGCCGTCTGCACTCGTCGCGTAGCACGTATACGTTCCGAATGGAGGAGTGACCGTGAGTTGTGCATTTGTTTCTCCAGCTAAATCAGTTCCGTTCAACGTCCACTGATAATCGTGAGTTGATGAAGTATACAAAGTATCTCCCAAAAGACTGATCGGATCAATTACTGGAACTTCAAATTGCGAAATACTGATGGTATCTGTGTAATGAATACAGCCGTTGAGATCGTAAAGAATGGCCGAATAATCTCCAATGGTGTCTGTAACAAGGGGAGTAGTAGTCGCTCCATTTGACCAGTTCACAGTTGAAATCGGCTGAGAAGGTGTGAATTCTAGATAAACCGGTTCATCGCAAATTCCAAATGGTCCGGCAAACGTTGACGAATAGTTCGTTTCTAGTAACAAATCAAGCGCGTGCACCTTTCCATGTCCGTATCCAAAATTGGGAACATTACCCGTGAACGTATCAGCAAATGCGGTATTGATCAAGGCTGTTTTGAAATCATTGTAATTGGCATTGCTGCACTTTTCCAAATAAAGAGCAGCTACTCCGGCTACCAGTGGAGAAGACATCGAAGTACCACTATTTCGCATGTGCAACAATCCGGAATCCAGGACGGTGTACGCTTGAGGAATTGCTTGAACCCACAACGGAGCAGCTGCGAGAGAAACTTCACCAGCTGCTGAAACATCTGGCTTTACTAGGTTATGTCGGTTTGGACCTTTACTTGATTTTAGCGCCAATTTTCCTGGAGGATTTAAACCTGGAGAAAAATATTGATTACCATTTCCATCGATGTGTCCGAGCCGGTTTTGAACGTTTCCTACGGAAATCACTTTTTCGGAGCAATTCCATCCAGAAACAATGGATTGAAGGGAGTCCGGCATGATGTAGTTCGCAATAGCTGGTACTTGGGCAACGCTTGGTAGAGTTGTTTCCATGTCATTATATCCATGCCATGAACCACTCCATAGATCATATTCTCCCGTATTTGTTGTATTAAAACGGAAGAGGTAATCGGTAGAATCAATTTGCCATAAAATGACTTGCATATTGAAATTAGATCCGACTTGCTCTGGATAACATTCGATCACCGCTAAAATATTGTTGTTGTCATTCCAAATAGTATCATAAATAACCGTCCCTGCGGAAGAAAAAGCGGTATGGAATCCTGTTGATCCTCTCAATTGATAATCAGGTCCGGGTGTATCTGCGGAAAAACCAAAATCGAAGGTTGCATCGCTCCAATCGGACCAAAGATCAAAGTAGATCGTATTGGCTCCAAAGGTTGCCGAAGGATTTGTTTTGAACCAAACAAAAGAAGTATCCGAAGTAACGTTGTGGTGCGCGTGTGGTTTACCACTCAATCCTGAGTTTCCTGCAGCTGCGACAATAATTCTCCCCGGCTGACTATCCAACATGGCTTCCATCGCTTCTGATGCCGGATCATTACCATCATGACTTCCGAAGTAGGTTCCCAAGCTCAAATTCACTACGGCAGGCTTACCAAGACTATCAGCCACTTTAAAAATGTAATCGCATGCATCTGCAATGGTCAAACTCCAGTTCGGACCACCCAAATTACTTTCAACAATAATAATGTCAGACTCTGGTGCCATGCCTTTCATCCGTCCATTAGCGCGTGCATTTCCAGAACCAAATCCAGCAACGGTAGTTCCGTGACTGTGATCATCCATACTTGTACACGTACCATTATTGATCGCTGAACTGTCCCAAACGACACCATAACCATAGGTTCCAGGTGATGGTCCTCCTGTTAAAGTATGATCCCAATAGCGCAGAACACGAGTAGAACCATCTTCGTTTTTGAAGTCTTCGTGATTGAAATCAATTCCAGTATCCACATAGCCGATGATCACATCTTTTCCTGTAAAGGGTGTTTGCAATCCGCCTGTTCCAGCATGCACTTCTTCCACATGGTGCGTTATGCGAGCGGTGTCTGCTAACAAAACGGGGGGAGCTGTTTCAAAATAGAAATTCGTAATCTTCTCATCATTCATCGCGTGATCAATCCAAGCAGGAGTTGTGGTGATGAATAGCCAGTCTTTTGTGCTGTATTTTATGGTTTGATGATCTTCCTGCAACGCGTTCTTATTCTGTGTGTTATTCGGTACACAGAAAGTGGTTGGCGTATTGGGAGCCTTCGTTAATACTTCTTTAAATCCGAATTTCTGAGCTAGTAATAGATTGGGGAAGAAGAGTACAATAGAAATAACTGAGAGAGAGTTGAGTAGTTTGTTTACCATTTGTCAGTAAAATTTGCCTTAAAACGTAAATATCGACCATACTGGGAATTTCTCCTAGTAAATCGACTAATTAATTCTAAATTTACAGTTATATCAAATTCAAAAACAAGAATTCCATTATGAAAAAACACATCATAACGCTATCAATGAGCATTTTCGCTTTTGGTATCACAAATATCTTGTACGCGCAAGATGTTGATAAAGATGTATTAAACTGGTACAACGGAAAAGGTGCCGGAATGCAGACAGAAAAGGCTTACAAAAAATTGAAGAAGCGTGAGTCGAAAACAGTTGTTGTTGCGATTATTGATTCTGGAATCGATATTGAGCACAAAGACTTGGAAGGAAAAATCTGGGTAAATACAGACGAAATTCCAAACAACGGAATCGACGATGATAACAATGGTTATGTAGATGATGTACACGGGTGGAACTTCTTAGGGAATTCTTCTGGAGAAAATGCCAACGCAATGCGCTTGGAGCGTACACGTCTTTTGGCGAAAATGCAAGATAAATTCGAAGGAGTAGATGAGTCTACTTTGTCGGCTTCTGAAAAAGAAGAATATGCATTGTACCAAAAGATGATGGAAGAGTTGGAAGCTGAGCGTACTTCGTACGGTCGTGCTGTGGCTTACTTCGGTATGATCAACGGAATGATTGATGCAACTCCTGAAACCTTGAACGGAATCATGGGGAAAAGCAATCCAACTGTAGCTGAAATCGAAGAGAAGATTGAAGAGTTGAACAAAGAGTTGAGCACTCTCGAAAAAGAATACGATAAGTCAAAAGACGAAGCAACAGGAAAGAAACTAATGGAGGTTGAAAACAACCGCGATTTGTTAGATTTCTCGAAGCAAGTAGTTGCAGGCGAGTTGACAAAAGAGCAAATGAATGGTCGTATCGAGATGTTCCAAGGAATGATTGATACACACCACAATGTAGACTTCGATGGTCGTGCTGTTGTTGGTGATAATCCAGATGATTTCACAGATGTAAATTACGGTAACAACGACGTGGAAGGACCAGATGCATTGCACGGTACTCACGTTGGAGGTATTGTTGGAGCGATTCGCGGAAATGATCTTGGTGGAGACGGTGTTGCAAACGACGTATTGTTGATGTCACTTCGTGCAGTTCCAGATGGAGATGAGTTCGATAAAGATATCGCTTTGGCTATTCGTTATGCAGTAGACAATGGTGCGAGCATCATTAACATGTCTTTCGGAAAAGCATACTCTCCACACCAAAAAGAAGTGTACGATGCGTTTGCATACGCTGACTCTAAAGGAGTTTTGTGTATCCACGCAGCAGGAAATGACAACGCAGATGTAGACGTTACTCCAAACTTCCCAACATCGATGTATTCGTTCCAAACAGAAAAATTGGATCACTTCATCACAATCGGATCAAGTACAAAAGACTTGAAGAAGAAAGTAATGGTTCCAGCTCCAACGGAGAAAGATCCAGACAAAATGAAGAAAAAGAAAATGGGATTCTTGGCATCTCCATTCTCTAACTACGGTCAAACATCTGTAGACGTATTCGCACCAGGGTCTGAAATTTACAACGCAGTACCTCAAAGTGATTACAAAGAATTACAAGGAACTTCAATGGCATGTCCAATGGTTTCTGGAGTTGCAGCTTTGTTGAAGTCATACTTCCCAGAAATGACAATGAAGGAAATTAAAGATGTGATTTTGGCTACAGCGACTCCTTATGCTGGAACAATGCAAGTGAAGCCTGGAACAGATATGGAAGAAGTTGATTTCGGAACTCTTTCTGTAACAGGTGGAGTTGTGAATGTATACGCAGCAGTTAAAGAATGTCTTCGCCTCGAAAAAGAGAAGAAGTAATTCTAATCAAATAGATTAATTTTAATCCCGACTTCGATTTTCGAACGTCGGGATTTTTTATTTCAAGAACAATGAAAGCAGTATTCGCATTTTTATTTCTGGGGTTTGTGTTGATCTCAGCAAAACCAAAACCTCATTCAGATTTAGACCTTTTGGTAGATGAATGGCATCTGGCAGCATCAAATGCAGATTTTGAGTCCTACTTCGGTTGGATGAAAGAGAACTTTGTGTTCTTGGGAACGGCGCCAGGTGAGCGATGGACGAAGGAAGAGTTTGCTTCGTTTAGTAAGCCTTACTTCGACAAAGGATCGGCGTGGGATTTCAAAGCGAGTAATCGCCATTGGGAATTTTCGAAGAATGGAAAAATCGCGTGGTTCGATGAAGATTTAGATACGTGGATGCGTGGCTGTAGAGGTAGCGGAATACTCATTAAAAAGAGAGGGAAATGGGAAATTGCGTATTACAATCTCACCGTACTTATTGAAAATGAGAAAATGGATTCCTTTATCAAACTAAGAGATCAGCCGATAGAAGAGGAGTAGAATGGTTTAGATCAAGGTGATGATCAAGTTAGAGAACAAGCGTTCCTTCTCCTTGTTTTTTAGTTCGCGAGCTTTCGCTAGTCCTTTTGAGTACCACTTCAAGCATTCGTTTTCATCGCCGCATTTAATGGCATCATTTCCCATTTGTTCGTACACATTCAAATCGGTAGTAGGGAAGTGCACTGCTGAAATTTCCAATGTTTTCATGACGTATTCTTTGCTTTAACAAAGATCAGGAAGGATCATTGAAAATAGATTTAGGAAAGAATAAACTTGGAATAATTATGTGTTAAGGGAGTATGAATTTTCCCTAATTGTTTGCAGTTGAATGGTTAACGAGACGATTAAATATTCGACATTTTTAAATGAGAACGAACATTATATCTAGAATCCATAATACAACAGATGTTAAAGGGTTATAAGTTCGAATACTTACGGTATTTGTTAAGACCCTTAATTGAATTTTGCGATCGAAGGGAAATACTACCATTTCTTGATACTACATGCGTGTAGTTTGGATTTACAATTTGGAGTGTAACCCTTATTACCCCAATGCAATTGAAATTTGATCTAATATGGTCCTTTTCATATTTCTCCAGAGCTGCCTGACCTCGTCTTAAGTCTCTGTCAATTTGCTGTATGGTTGAGTAGCCTGCAAGGCGTAATTCTTCAAGTACTTCACTAGTGACAGGAACAATTCTTCTATTAGTGAAAATGTCACTAGATTCTATAAGATCATCTAAATCTGAAGATGATAACTCAGATGATTCTGAATTCTCAGGGTCCTGTTCTATGAGAGAATTAACATTTACTTTTAATATCTCTTCAAGGGTCCTTTCAGCGTCAACAATGAATAAAAGCTGTTCAGTATTCGAAAAAAAGTTTTGGATGTAATGTATATATGGGCTTTTAGATTTCGACATCCAATCTCCTTTTGAGTTGTCAAAAGTCAAAAAGAGTAGGTTAGTTTGATTTTCTAAACTATACTTGATCATTTCATGATAAATTATATAGTCACCATAAGGGTTCTGCGGTTTTAATTTGATATCACCATAACCTGGAAATACAACATGGTTTTTATTTAGAACATTATCGATACCTAGGCCCTCCGTTTCTTTTTTTAAAGATTCGAAGTGATTACAAATAATCGATAACTCACCAACTTCAAGACCACTGTAAAATTTGCATGAATTTATAACATCAAGGAATTCGTCATGAAATAATAACTCTAGGTGTTCCGATTTTTTCTTTTCTATTGATCCGTTTAAATTCTGAAAAATTTTCTCAAGTTCGTCTTTATGTTTCCCTATTTGTAATTCAATTTCTGGATAATCTTTAAGTACTGTTTTGTGGCTGTCAAGAAAACTCTTAAATCCATTGATTATCTCAGAATTAAAATCCTTCGGGATTTTTTTTGTAACCTGTTCGAAAAACTTATTTATTGAACTCTCCCGATTCTTAATGAATTCGTATTGAACTTGTTTTGAAATAATTATTCTTTCAGAATGAAGTTTGATAAACTCAAGGAATTTCTCACGAGCATTGTATGATATATTGTAGTATCGAAGTAGGATGTTAGCGTCAAGAAAGATTGGTGTTTCCGTAGTTAGCGAGATTTCTTTTTCAAAGTTTGAGGAATACCTTTCGAGGCATTTAGAGTAGTCCTTAATTGAATAGTTCTTTCTCTTATGAAAGTAGTTACAATCTTCATTAATAATTAATTTTTCCATTTGTTTTATAGTAAGACTTATTGATGTTTATTCAGTTTCTTTTAAGGTCGAAGAATAATTCGCACTTATTTTAGTCCATTGTCATCAGAAAATCACAAGCAGTCTTAATAAAATGTTACTGTATAATACTTTTCGTATTTGAAACTGACTTGATTTGTTTTTGGATTGAAGAGTTTAACGGTGAAAATTAGTTTTATTGGAGATTCGGGATGACCCAAATTCTTTCTTGTAATAGTGTTTATTTATTTCAAATATAAGTTGTTCAGGTTTAATCTGCTAAACTTAGGAAGTCAAAATAATAATAAGTGTTTAGATTTATCAGATTGAAGGGTCAAATGTAAATAAGTTTCAAAAAAAGGAGATCAAGGAAGTGAATAAAAGATTCTTTTTTCAGTGTTTCCATAAATTCTGAATGTTCTTATCTCTCTGGAATAAAAAGCAGAAACAAAAAAAGACCTCCCAAATGGAAGGTCCTTTCGATGAATTCATGTGTGATTAGTTTTTCATCAATTCTTTCTTGAACGTATCTCCTGAATCACTTGTAATCTTCAAGATGTACGTTCCAACAGGGTAGCTTCCTAGGGAAATGCTGATTTCTGTTGTTTGTGCGTTTACTTTTTCCGACTGAAGTAATTTTCCATCCAAATCGTAAACAGACCATTCTCCAGTAAAGGCATCGGCTCCGTCTAAGTGAATGTTTACAACATCATGTGTTGGATTTGGGAATACTTCTACGTTTCCTCCAAGGAACAATTCGTTTACTCCAATTGTTGAAACAAGAACGGAATCACAATAGTTAACGGCTCCACAAGAATTGTACGCTGTCATACACACTTGATACGTTCCATTGGCTGTATACGTATGTTGTGTACTCGTTCCTGATCCCATGCTTCCATCTCCAAAATTCCAAGAAACGGAATCTTGATTAGCTACTGTTCCAGTAAAGTCAACAATACCTTCGTTCACAGAACTAGTAAAGGAAAGTACAGGGAGCAGTGTAACGGTAACATCTATGGTGTCATTTGCACGACATCCATTGCTTGACTCAACAGTAATTTGAGAAGAAGCCAGCAATGCCCCTGTATTGATGTTAGTACCTGTGTTGGCCGAAGCTCCATCGATAAACCAAGAATATACTTCAGCTCCGGAAGGATTACTTACTGATAAGTCGAGAGAATCACCCTCACATGCCGTTGTATCTCCAGAAATGAGAAGATCGGTAGCGTCCAAAATGTCAATCGTAACATTGAGTGTGTCATCTGATGAGTTGTCATCACCTAATGCTACAATCAATTCAGCATTCAATGTTCCTCCGGCTTGGGTGTTGATCACAGCCATGGTTAAATCCATTGATGTATTTCCTAACAAAGATGGAATGGTATCGTAATAGGTACCTGTAACGACTCCAGTCAAGTTCAACTCAACAGGCACATCTACTTCGTCTGTTGCTGTTAAGTTGGTCACTGTTACTTTTACAGAGTCACTTACATCTCCACAATCATTTTGGAATGGTTCAAAAACGGCCGTTGCCTCAACATTTGATGGCGTTGTGGTTCCTGTAAGGATGGCTACGTAGTCTTCTGTTTCACCATAGCTGTTTTGTCCCGATGTACACGCGTTGGCCGCTGGGATCGTTTGGTTGTACACACACATTACACGCATAGGCAAAGGTTGCCCTGTTACGATGCCGGGATAAGTCGAGGCGATATTAATGGTACTGGTAAAACTGAACTCAGCCGTAGTTGACGCCCAAACTTGTTCCGAAGATTCATACACGCCATTGTTATTCAAATCGATCCAAATAGCTAATCCTTGGGTGTAGGTGTTACCTCCAACAGAAGCTGATAATGGATAAGTTACGTCTAGATCAAAGTTGAAGATGGGCGACGAATGCATGGAATATCCCGTTCCGTTCGTACAACCAGAATTGCTTGCGGTTATTGTTCCAATGGTGAAGTTGTCGATAGCATCTCCATAGGAGCAGTCGTTTGTTGGACCTGTGGTTACAGCACATTGAGCTGAAACGTTTTGTGAGAAGACTCCCGCCAAAATAAAAGAAAGGGCGAATGCCTTTGAGTAAAGTGTTTTCATAGATTCGTTAAGTGAGTTTTCTGCTCCTAATGTAACGAATTTATTTTTTATCGAGAGTTCATTATCAGGTACTTAGTGGAAATCGGGTATTTCTACCTGTTCCGAATCTGTCAACTTGGAGGATTTTACGCATACTGAAAAGGCTGATTTTCTTTTTGATTGAAAATGAATGGTTTGATTGGATTTGGGTGCTATTTCTACTATTTTTTCCTTGATTATTCTTCCCTTTTTGAGAAGAGAAATGGTGTAGATGTCATTTTCTGTTCCTACGTTGAATACTTTTACTTCAATGTCTCGCTGCTTCTTTTTTAATGAATTCCGCACGAGCTTACTGGTAAACGCGTATGGATAAAGGGATGGAGCAGGACAGATGCGGTATTGAGGAAAAGGTTTCCATTGTTGTGTTCGTATATCGAATTGCTCTGCAAACATGCTCCAAACGAGTTCTCCAGAGCGGGTTATTTCCGTAAATCGATTGACGTCTCCCCAATTCACCAATATGTTTCCATTGGAAAGTTCATTTAGATTTCCCGTCTTAGGACTTTTCCCATTCGTGAGTGTGTCAAAGTCGAGTTTGAAATCGAGTAGTTTGTTAGATCTTCCGTTTTTCATTCGTGAGAAGACGACAACACTGGAAATAACATCAGGATCCATGATTGAGTCATTGTTTAAAACAGCCATGTTTCCATCGGATAAACGCAAAGCGTCGTGCTGTCTACGAAAAAATCCTGTTGCCGAGTGTGGTTCCGAAAAGACACCGTAACCGCCATACGATTCTGTTACTTTCCCTGTTTTTCTGTTGATAACAACAATCCGACTGATATCTCGGAAACCAACATATACCTCATTGTCATGAATGGTACAGGCATTCATGTGCGTTCGCGTGTTGTATCGTTCTCCTTGCTTGCGAGAGAATAGGTCGGCGTCTGTGAAGTAGTCATTGCTGTTCCATGACCAAACAACTTCTCCTTTAGGATTATATTCGATCACGGTGCCGAATTCAACGAGTACTTTTTCGGTAGAGTTCGGTAGTTGACGCTCAAGGTGACATTGTCCCAAAACAACGTAGTTACCATTAGGTAGTTTCGTGAATTCATGATGATAATGTTCCCGTTCTTCACCGTTTACCTGTCCATCATCCGGTGCTTTCCATAAAATCATTCCCTGACGATCGAATTCAACAGCGGATTCACCAAAAATGGCGGTGAAGGTTCCTGTGGTGGTCATTTTTAAATCACGTACACGTGTTTTCGCAAACAAA
>JBFHGY010000033.1:0-12057 GCA_041582905.1 Crocinitomicaceae bacterium
ACGGAACCGTACCGACAGATTTAGAATCACACGCCGTAAATAGCAGGAATACTATTACAAAAGAAATGAATGCAGATTTGAACATAGTGGTATGATAGCCCCAATAATGATTTGCTAAAATAGAGGTTTTCTTTCGAAATCCGGATGCTAAGATAAATTCTTGGAAGCGCCGCCAGTTGTGATCAACCAATTCTTCAGATACTCTTGCTGTCGGCAGATTAAAGAGTATCTTTATTCTTGAACTTTGTTTGACAAAATTTAGCATGTCCATCTCCATCCTTCTTCCCTTTCACAATGCAACCCCGTGGATCGAAGAAACCGTTCGTTCCATTCAGGCACAGAGCTACACACACTGGGAATTAATTGCTGTGAATGATTTTTCAACGGACGATTCACTCGCCATTCTTCAAGCGTTGGCAGCAAAAGATGAGCGTATTCGCATCTTCCCAAACGCCAAAAAAGGAATCATTCCAGCTTTGCAATTGGCACTTTCACAGGCAGAAGGCGACTACCTCACACGAATGGATGCCGATGACATCATGCCCGAGCAACGATTGGAATGGATGGTGAATATGTTGAAATCTCTTCCGAAGAAAACGGTGGTGACGGGAAAAGTGCAGTATTTTAGCGGTGGAGACGGACTTCGAGAACCTCAGCCCTCCATTTCTCGAGGTTATTTAGCCTATGAATCATGGCTAAACGAACGAATCGAACAGAACGATCACTACGATCACATCTACCGAGAGTGTGTGGTCGCTTCGCCCAATTGGATGACGCGTACCGAGGACATTCGAGCATTCGACATCTTCTCAACATTAAACTATCCAGAAGATTACGACATGACATTTCGTTGGATGACGAAGGGTTTTACCATCGTTGGAATACCTGAAACCACCTTGTTTTGGAGGGAACATCCAGGTCGAACATCTCGGAATTCATCCGTATACGATCAAGCTTCCTTTTTTAATCTCAAGTTGAACTGGTTTTGCGCATTACATACGGACGTGACATCCTTCGCTATTCTCGGTGCAGGAGTCAAAGGGAAAATCACTGCACACCACCTCATCAAAGAAAAAAGGAACTTTCGCTGGTTCGATTTGGAAGCGCATAAATATGGCGCTCCTTTACTCGGAAAAACAATCGAGCACTACGATAAATTATCAGGAGAAAAACTCCTTATTGCCGTATATCCGACAAACAAAAAGCCCTTACTCGCTTTTCTAAACGAGAAGGGCTTTGAAATAGGAAGAAACGCTTGGTTTCTTTAAATTTATTTGTGTCCGATACCGACTTTCATTCCAAAGTTAAACACGTAGCGCGCATACGAGTTCGAAGTTGCCTGCCACTTGTACGTGTAGGTATTGTTCGCATATTCGCTCACTTGGAAGTAACTATTTTCTTGCTGTTGACCAATTCCTAATCCGGTGAAAAAGTCGAAAGAGAAGCTCTTTGAAATCCACATTTGGTAACCAAAATTCATAGCGAAGCTAGTCAACAAATCTGAACCTTTTTGATCTGGAAGCGTTCCTGCAATATCTTTTAGTCCATAATTCATTTGTCTAACTTTCAGAATTGGTGAAACATAGAAACGGTTTAAGGCTTCCGTTTCATCCAATGGATAGAATCGATATCCTGCCTCTGCAAAGAATCCTGTACCACTTGTTTGATAAGTACCGCCTCCTCCGTAGTAAGGATCGATGTAATGATTACCGCCATTGGCGCCCACTGCTATATTTGAAAGGGTTGGACCTAATGCAACCTCAAAGCTTGATTGTTTCGAAATTTGACGCTCGTACGAGAAATTAATTTCTCCAACAAGCAATTGCGTAGGAGTAAACTTCACCACTCCGATGTTATCATTCAGACGAATCTTCTTTTCACCTTTCTTTCGAGAATGCTGTTCCACCACGATAAAATCGTCTTGTGCAATTCCCGAGAACACAACCACCAGCATCGCTGCGATTGTAGATAATGCTTTTTTCTTCATAACGTGTTTAGCTTTGTACGTATAACTAAGTTACAACAATCTTATTGTACGACCAATACATCTTTTTTAGAGAAAAGGTGCGTATCAAACTCAAAGTCAATTCGCCCGAGTTGAATCCCTGCCCAACCGACCTGATTGATCAATACCGTTTCACCATTGGCATTTAATTCTTCGGTAGGTTTTTCTAAGAACGTATGCGTATGTCCTCCAATGATCAAGTGAATATTGGTCGTCTTTTGCGCTAGGACGCGATCGGACACCTTTTCCGAATCATATTCATATCCCAAATGAGAAAGACAAATGATTAAATCACATCCTTCTTTCTTGAGTTTAGCCGCTCGGTCATTCGCAATTTCGATAGGATCATGGTAAACAGTTTCTCCAAACTTCGAATCCGGAACCAATCCTTTCAATTCCACTCCCACTCCAAAAATTCCAATCTTGATTTTTCCTTTTTTGATGATCTGAACATCTTCCGTATGACCATCGATGGGCGTATTTTTGAAATCATAATTCGAACATACGAAGGGAAAATCGGCATATTGCTTTGCGTTTACAAAACCATCCATTCCACCGTCGAAGTCATGATTTCCCATGGTAGCGACATCGTATCCTAACTTTGACATGAGCTTCATCTCAAGTACTCCTCCGAACTTATTGAAGTACGGAGTTCCTTGGAAGATATCTCCTGCATCCAAGAGTAACACGTTTTCCTCTTCTGATCGAATTTTTTGAATCATCTCATAACGACGAGACACTCCACCCTTTCCTGGATACTTTGAGTGATTTTCTGGAAATGGATCAATATTCGAATGCGTATCGTTCGTGTGAAGAATTGTCAGTTTGTTCTTAGGATCGCGCTCAGACCATCCCTGTGAAAAGATGCTAGGAGAAAGAATCAGCCCTCCAGAAACCACAACACTATTTCGTAAAAATTTTCTTCTTTCCATTAGATATGAATTCTGATTTCGTCTGACCACAACAACAGTTTTTGCTCTTTGGCGACGCGCACGAATGCATCGCGTAGGAGTTCGTCTGTGTGTGTTACACTAATCTGTTGTTGAAAAAAGTTCATGTTATCACCACCGTTCATTAGGTAGTTGGATGTCAGAATCCAGATCGTTTTCGTGTCTTCATTCACTCCATCAACCAATAACTTTCCGTTTTTCAACTCCGCTCCTGATATCGGTTCTCCACCTGAAGCTGTCAAATAGCTTGCTATATCTTGGAGTGATTCAACGGGCATTTCCACCCACACCACTTCATTATCGAAAGGCATCACCTTGAACATATCTCCCAAGGTCACATCCCCTTCGTTGATCGAGTTTCTCAAGCCGCCAACATTCAACAGGCTAAATACTGGTCCTGCGATTTTTGTTTTTCCTATTTGAGATTGCAACAAAGCATCTGCCGCCCAATTATTGAGAGAACCACCCGGCCTTCCCTTCTCGAAAGGTCGTTCTGCATACGCAATCACTTCATTCATTTCAGCATTTAGTTCCTCTTTGTACGGAGCAACAATACTATCTATCGAATTTACCTTTCCTCCCTGATTCACCACATCAGTATTTGCTGAAGAAGTCGAATTAAGGATTATGGTATCAACAGAAGAGCAGGCCAAAAGACCTGCTCCTACTGCAATTAATATGATGTATTTTATCATTATTTAATGATCAATTTTCGTTGAGCACTTCCGTATGGTGTTTCAACACGCACCATGTATACTCCTGATCCAATCATGTCTTTCGTCAATTGAAGAACTGGAAGATTCACATCGTTTCCTGCTAATACAACGCGTCCTTTCAAATCTACTACTTCGTAGTTAGCGATTTCTGTTCCGTTTACTTGAACGTATACAACATCGTCTGAAGGAACTGGGAATACAACAAAATTTGCTTCCAATTTCTCTTGAATGCTTGCCACACATCCTTCTGATTGGTGTGCGTTCGCATCAAAATCTACGTAACAAGCGTAATCTGCTGAATCAACGAATGGGTTTCTGTTTCCTTGAAGACTGTAAATATACTCGTGACGTGCAATTTCGTAATTGTCTGGAGCATCAGCAAAGTGCCAGCTGCGTAGCGTTTCTTGTGATTGCTTATCTGAGTTCACGTTTCCAGTCAAGTTGAAGTCATACGCCACAACCATGTACATGATCGCACGAGCGGCATTTCCTTTTTGACTTTCACGAGGCTCGTATACCAATTGAGACCCTTTGTATCCAACAGATCCTCCGAGGTAAGTAAAGACAACGTTTCCGTCGATATCATCTAATGCCAAGTTACTACGTGGAGTATTTGCTTCGTCTAAGTTTGCTGGGTACAAGTTGTGTTGATCGTTGTACTCTGCCTCTTCTGGGTTATCAGCTGGAAATGTTGGCATCCATGAGTGAGCGAATGTGTGCTCGCGGCTGTATCCAGTAGCTGTCCAATCAAAAATTCCAGAGAACACCTTACGCTCACCTGACAATGCACATGTTACGTACGAATCTCCGTTGATTGTATCTTTTATCTCAAACTCGTTCATCATGGTTTGCTTATACATGAAGTATGTGATCTCGTTGTGAGGATTAATCAAGTTGAACAAGTCCGTATTGAATGTTGTCGCGTTCTTATCGATTCCGCTGTAGTAAGATCCGATGTTTTCTCCAAGACTTGCAACGTTTCCTGTCAATGGTGAAGTTGTCAAGTAGTTTTCGAATCCATTTGATCCGTTGAATGCGTAAACTGCAAAGTGGTAATCTTGGTTAGCGATCACACCACGAGGAGTGAATGATGTACCAGGTCCCATGTATGCCACACGAGCATCTCCTACTACATCACCTCTTAAGTATGTAGATCCATCTGCTGGAACTCCAGTAATTGGACTTCCTTCTTTCCAAAGTACCAAGTAATTGTTTGCTCCTGTACCTGCTGTGTATTGTCCACCTACTGTGTATGCTTCAACAACTGGGAATGTTAAACCTGTTGGGTTCGCTGTTGGCTCAGTTGCCAAGTTATCTGTACCAACTCCTTCGAAGAAGATTTCGTATGGGTTTTCATCAGAATCGTTGTTTCCGATTGACAAAGTAGCAAAACGTGATCCTGTTCCAGCTGGCGTGAAGTCAACCGTGTACGCTTGATTCGAAGAACCAGCTACAGATCCCGCAGTAATCGTTGTTGAGAAATCACCTGCATTTGCTCCTGCGAAAGAAGCTCCAGTGATTGTCAATGCGTTTGAACCTGTGTTTTCAATTGTTACTGAAACACTCGCTGTGTTTCCAATAAAGTAAGAACCTCCATCCAATACAGTTACACCGTCTACAAGAACATTAATTTCTTCTGAAGGTGCTACATAAGCAACAATGTCGTTCAAATCTCTAGGAACAATTTGGTAGTTCGCATTGAACTGCCCAAGCAAGCCAACAAGAGAAACTGGCCCTGTTGGGATTGCTGTTCCTGCGATATTCGTAGAACCGTTCACACGAATGTCCAAGGTGTTTGTTCCATCTGTTACTTGTACAGTTGACGATCCACCTGCGAAGTTTCCAGTTTGAACAAATGTTACGTTATCTAACTGAACCAATTGTGATTCCAAAGGCTCACCGGCTGATGTAATTGGAATTTGCAAGGGAGAAGGCATTACAACTGCTGGTCCGTGGTTTACCACGTTAGAAGCTGGAGAAATTTCCAACAATCCCGAGAACTCGATTAGTGGTCCAGAAACAGTGATTGAGTCACCGCGGTTTACACCGTTTACTGCGCTTCCGTAAGCAGCCAATCCAGCTGTTCCGTCCTGCATGTAACGAATTGTCCCCAATTCAGCACCGTTTGTTACCACACCTGAAATGGTCACAGTTTGTCCGATACCATAGGTACGAGCATCTGCGATGTCTGTCTGAGCATTTGCGCTAAAGCCGAGAGTAGAGGCGCAAAGTGCGAGTAGTAGCGTTCTTTTCATATTATACTTATTAATCATCATATTGAGTTGATCCTATCGGATCGTTTATTTAAAATTCAAATCCAACTGACACATTGAATCGGATTCCCTGTCCCACAAATACCGCAGCAGAACCTGCGTCAAAGTTTGATCCGTTGAAGTTATTTCTAGCATCCGAAATGTAGAGTGAGTTCAGAACATTGAACACGTTCGCTCTAAAACTTAAAGCACTCTTATCAAATTTCACACGATATCCGGCGTGTACACTCAGTAATCCATAGCTTGGGATTTTCCATGAATCTTCCCCTGAAAGTTTATCGAATGGAACAATATTTCCATTGTTATCTACATACTGTGTATTTGGATCGTTTTCGTCTACAGGCGTAAATTCATTCGGATCAGGCACTGAGAGACTATTCGGTTCAAAGTTGCTGTAGTAACGGTCGAAGAAGGTATACTTCACTTTCACGTATCCTGTTTTGAGGAATCCCCATCTCAAACTAGCTGCGTACGTCGACTGAGCCGAGTTTCCTACGTGTACTCCACGTGCGTAGAACGTTACAGAATCTCCTCCAGGAATTAAGACTGTTTCGTTCGATTGCCATTTCCAATCTCCGATACTCACCATTCCTTCGAATGTTAATTTCTTATGAATTCGGTAGGCGAAATCTAACTCTCCTCCCATGTGCAAAGCGTCCATTCCTGGTACGTTCACAGAAACCGTTTCCAAAGGATCGTTAGGATCTTGAACCGTCAATCCAAATGGTAACGGACGGTTTTCCCATCGCGTGTAGTAACCATTTATGTTCGCACTAAACTTCTTTGTTTGAACACCGTATCCTAATTCGAATGCAATAATGTTTTCGTTCAAGATGGTATCGAAGATTCTGTTACGTGTATTATCGACAACGTTTGAGAACTGAGGAGTTCTACTCAAGTATCCAACATTCGCAAATACGTTCATGTATTCATTCAAGTTGTAGTTCGCTCCTGTTTTGAAAGTAGCTCCCATTTTAGATACCCAATCGGTTTGGTTTACGCGTACTCCCTCAGAAGCCTGCGTGTATGTTTCTCCGTTGTATGAAACAGTATCACCGTATGCTAACTCCATTGTTGTATCTGCCAAAACCAACTGCATTGGTGCGAAGCGATCAACTCCTTTGTAGAAGTTTGCTACAGTCGAAACGTTTACAAATGCCGCCCATCTACCTTTCGCGTATTCCGCTTGACCGAATCCTCCTGCCCATTGAACAAGACCGTCGCGGTCGTTATGGTAAGGTTGACGTCCAATCTTATCTCCTACTACTTTCATAGGTGAAGCAGCATTTTGATCCTGATTATTTACGAAGTAGTCTCCACCCAATAAATCAGTCACTACGTAATAGTGAGTTCCTTTATAGTATCGGTAATCCAAACCTCCTGCGAAGTTCCAATTATCGTTCATTTTGTAATCAAACTGAGACAATCCACCTAGCCAGAAGTGGTTGTTTACAGCAGCAGCCAAAATCTGCGAAGATTTCAACTGCGTTGGGTGATACGCTGCATCTGCAGTAGAGTACGTCGTACCAAAAAGAGTTTTGTATTGATTGTTGTAGACAATCGTATCCCAATCAATCTGTCCGTTCTCATCATAAATGATTGAAGAACCAGAGTTAAAGTAACGCTCTCCTCCACCTCGTCCAATGGAAGTATACACCATATTCGACCAAGAAAGTTTCTTGTTGATCTTCCAGAAATCTTTCAAGGTGATTTGTGGTTTATGGTAATAGTTTCTTCTTTCCAATTGAACTGTTTCTTTACCGTCTACTGTGCGGTATCCCCAGTGTTGGTTGAATCGAAGTCCACGATCACGAATTGTACCGAATGTTGAATCTGCAATTCCTAGGCTTCTTGCGTAATCCGTATCCCAGTACTCTACTGGCTGACTGTACGAACGTTGTCCGTGCTGTTGAGGAGCACCGAATCCGCTCAATGAAACTACGTGGTTCTTAATGCGTTTTTGGACTTTCAGGTAGTAGAATCCACCTTGGGTCATCAATCCATCTACCCATCCGTCACCTTGTTTGTACGAACCAGAGGCAAGAACACCCCATCCGTTTTTCAAGGCTCCTGATTTGTAAGACACAGATGTTCTCAAGAAGTTTCCTGATCCGTATTCTTGTCTTACTTTAATACTTTGTTTTCCTCCTGTGGACATCGTTAATATGTTCATTGTACCACCGACAGAAGGCATGGCTAATTTCGTTGCCCCGAGTCCACGTTGCAACTGAATTTGAGAAGTAATTTGATCGAGACCGAACCAGTTTGACCAATAAACAGCTCCATTTTCCATGTCGTTTACTGGAACACCATCAATCATCACCCCGACGTTACGTTGGTCGAAACCACGAATGGTGATTCGAGCATCTCCATCACCTCCACCTTGTTGTGTAGCGTGTACACCCGGTTTCGAGTTCATGATCATTGGCAGGTCTTGCGATCCCAATTCTTCATTGATTTCTTTTGTTCCGATATTTGAAACTGCTACTGGTGTCTTTCGATCCTTCACCAATGCTGCGATTACTTCAACTTCTTCTTGTTCAAGTGTTTTTCCGTGAAACACATCATACACAAATGGGTTCTCGTTAACCTCAAGCTCTACAAACATACTGTCGATCCCGTATCCTGAGATCACCATGTTGTATAAACCAAAAGGAACACTTTTGAAGTTGTACACCCCGTTATCATCTGTTAAGGCGCGAAGAGGAGTTTCAGACGGCTTCAGTTCAACCTTAACTCCTGGCATCGTTAGACCATCCGCATTCGACTTGATCACTCCCGTTACCTGAGCATTCTGTGCATTAGCAGCAAATGCTAGAATTAATGCGAAAATTGATACAATAGCTTTCATAAAAAATCGGCTTTTCATGAAAAGAGGTCGAAAAATTCGACCTCTTTACTTTTTGTTTTCTTAGTTATTTGACGATTACTCGTTTTGTTACATCGTTTCCTGCAGCATCTTGCATTTTCACGAAATAAACACCTCGTTTTGTTCCGAGATCAAAAGAAAGAATTGCGTTTGAGTTATTCTCAACTGTTGAAACTGTTTGTCCCAAAGCATTAACAACTACAACGTCTCCGTAAGCACCTTTCACGAAGAACTCTCCGTTTGTTGGGTTAGGGAAAACAGAAACTTTCGCTTTTACCAATTCTTGTGTTGAAGCTGGCTGACATCCACAGTCATGCTCTCCCAAAGAGGACCAGTTTCCGTAAGTTTGTCCACCTATCTCAACAACAGCTGGAATTGAATCGTACTCCGCCAATGGATCGAAGAAAGAGATTCCTGGGTTTGTTTCACCTTTCAATACAGTTGGCTTTCTGATCAATGAGTGATCTTTAGTAACTACAACTCCTGCACCTGTGTAAGGGAAATCAGTTGACCATCCATCACCTGGATCTTCACCAATCTTACCGAACAAGTCAACCAAAATTGCAGCTCCAACGTTTGCTACGTCTCCTTTTGCCAAAGCAACAGCATCGTTTCCATTCCAGTAGAATGCGTTTGACACCGTGTAGTCTGGACAGTAATACTCATCTGCACGTACCTGCAAAGAGTCCCAAATAGGAGCGTCATTTCCAGTCCCGTTCGGGTCTAACTTTTCCAAAACTGCAACTTGTACGTCGTAAGGAGCGATTGTTCCTGTCAACTGAACTGCATTTGCAGAAGTAGCTGAAGTGGCTCCGTTGGAGTAACGAATCACCATGTACTCGCTCAAATCAATCGCAGAAGCCGTTGGATTATAAATTTCTAGTGCTTTGTTGGTAGACCAACCTTCTACGTACTCTGAAATGAATAGATCAGAACAATCCTGCGCATAAGTCATTGTGGCCATGATTGTACCGATAAATAGTAACGTTCTTTTCATAGGGATTTGTATTATAATAATTGTTTATTTACTTGCTTAGAAAACGATGAATTCAATTGATCCGTTGGGTGAAAAAGGCAGAACGCTTGAATGGCTGCCATTTCATGATCAATTAATAAGAGTGTATTCATCTATACATGCATCGCTCAAAATGTTACTCTCGCGGTTTCGGCACATTTGTTTGCGTCAAGGAGAACACGAGAATACTTGAGCACAAAAATACAGCATTTTCAGTTTTCCTTCATTACATAATTATTAACAAATCGTATTCTTTATCAATGGTTAATCGGTTAAGTGATCTAAATCACTGGAAATCCTGCACACTCCTAAATCAAATAACAATTCCTATTTTTAGACCATTCAAACAAAAAAACATAGGTAATGATTTCAGGACGGTATTTACTATTATTTCTCTTGACGATTTCGAGCTTCACACATGCTCAGGATATTACAGTAGAAGATATATGGAAAAACTATACGTTTTTCGGAAGCTCTGTTGATGGGTTCCGCTCAATGAAGGATGGGAATTACTTCTCTAAAATTTCAAAACAAGGGGTTACCAAACATTCCTTTTCAGATCCTGAAGGTGACGGAGAAGTACTCATTCCTGCAAGCGTACTTTCGAAAATTGGTATGGACGATTACGAGTTCAATAGCGATGAAACAAAAGCCTTGCTGAAAACATCGAATCAATCGGTTTACAGACGTAGTTTTACCGCTGTGTATTATTTGTATGATTTGGAGACGAAGGAACTGCAAGCTCTCGACAACACGCGTACTCCACAAACCTTGGCTGAGTACTCTCCAAATGGTAAAAAGGTCTCATTCATTTATCAAAATGACTTATACGTAAAAGATATCGCCTCTGGAACGGTGAAACAGCTAACCAAAGACGGAAAACGCAACGAAATTATTAATGGAACGACTGACTGGGTATACGAAGAAGAATTCGCTATTACGAAAGCTTACGGTTGGTCACCCGACAGTAAATACATTTCCTTCCTGAAGTTCAACGAAAGTAAAGTACGTGAATTCACCATGACGTACTACGAAAATCTGTACCCTGATTTATACACCTTCAAATATCCGAAAGCTGGAGAAGACAATTCATGTGTAACGGCGTACATGGTTGCTTCAAATGGTGGCAAAGCGAAAGAAATAAAGTTAGGAGATTACGAATACATTCCTCGTTTGAAATGGTCTGGAACATCGAATCAATTAGTGATTCAAACCATGAACCGTCATCAAAACACCTTGAAATACCATTTGGTAGACATGACCTCTAAGAAGATGTCGGTTAAGACCTTCTTCGAAGAAACATCCGAAACCTACGTAGAAATAGATGATAACCTACTTATTCTCAGAGATGGAAAATCCATTTTGCGTACAAGTGAGTCGAATGGATACAATCATATCTATCTACTCGGATTTGATGGAAAAACGCGACAAATCACTTCAGGAAACTGGGACGTAATCGAATTCTTGGGCATTGATGAAGATGCCAATATGATTTATTACACATCAGCAGAAAAAGGAGCGATTCACAAGGGAATTTACAAGATCGGAATGGATGGGAACGGAAAGACAGCTATCAGTTCTGAAGAAGGTCATAACGGCGCCGAATTCTCGAACGGAATGAAATATTTCATTAAAACGTACTCGAATGCCAATACTCCACCTGTCTACTCTCTTTGCGACAATTCAGGGAAAGAAATTACTGTTCTCGAAAACAACGACGCGTTGAAAGAGCGCTTATCGAATTATACGATTTCGAAAAAAGAATTCGTGAAGTTTAAAGGGCATGAAATTGAATTAAATGGATGGATGATCAAGCCTGCCAATTTCGATCCAAGCAAAAAATATCCTGTTTACATCAACATCTATTGCGGACCTGGACACAACACTGTTTCGGACAGTTGGGACACAGGAGGATTTGCTTACCATCAATTACTTGCACAGAAAGGATATATCGTTGTTTCTGTTGATCCACGCGGAACGATGTATCGCGGTGCAGATTTCAAGAAGTCGACGTACCTCGAATTAGGGAAACTGGAAACGGAAGATTTGATTGCCGTAGCGAAAGAGCTTCAAACCTACGATTATGTCGCAGCAGACCGCATCGGAATCATGGGATGGAGTTATGGTGGATTTATGACTTCACTGGCAATGACCAAAGGAGCAGATTACTTCAAAATGGGAATTGCCGTAGCTCC
Source organism: Crocinitomicaceae bacterium (assembly GCA_041582905.1). GTDB lineage: Bacteria > Bacteroidota > Bacteroidia > Flavobacteriales_D > Crocinitomicaceae > UBA4466. Next base: position 12,024 of record JBFHGY010000033.1, read on the forward strand.
TGTTACCAACTGGCGTTACTACGATAACATCTAT
>JBFHGY010000034.1:0-11988 GCA_041582905.1 Crocinitomicaceae bacterium
AGCTGCGTCAATCGTTCGAGATCTTGTCGAGACGTAAAAATTTCAAAGCTTCCGAAACGGACAAAGCTTGGAGAAACGCGACAGACAATTGCTCCTGGTTCATCCCGAACATCTCCACTGTACATAATGTCTCTTGGCACCTGATCACCAGTAGTAACCAATGACAGCGCGCGCGTTGTTGGAACGCCCAAATGATGCATCGCCTCGCTACACAAATATTCTCGAACAGAGGAACGCAAGACCGCTAATCCATCCGAACGTCGCGAGTAAGGCGTAGGACCTGCCCCTTTTAATTGAAACTTCCAATTCGACGAATCAATGTTCAATTCAGCTATGTTGATGGCTCTTCCATCCCCAAGTTGACCCGCCCAATGTCCAAATTGATGTCCACCATAACACATCGCGTAAGGCTTCGCTGAAGGGTAAGGAATTTTTCCACTTACGATGTTAAGGAAAGCTTCTTCATCCTCAACCTGAAGATCTAACTCCTTCAAAAAAGCAGAAGAACGATGAACCAACCTCGGATTGGATGGAACTTTCGTGTCCACCCAAGAAAAGCATGCTTCGAGCACCTGTCGTGACATGTTTACAGAGAGATGGTCTGCAGGCAGGTTATCTGCAAAACGCTGATCGACTTCTAAGGCTAAAAAGTTCGTCATGAAATGAGTTGAATGATTCGTAGTACGAAGGTACTAGAATTAAAACGAAAGATGGGTAACAATGAGTACTTTGCAAAATGTGACGTCGAAACGACCATCACATATAATTATATACAGCGATTAACCATTTGTTTTTAGGTGAAAACACGTAGAAAGAGATATCCGTTACAACATCCATCCTAGGCCCACTTGCATTGTACGCAAAGTAATTCCCTTCTTCGTTGAGCAAAGACCCGATGAACTTTTGGATACCAGACAATTTTGTCTTGCGTACTGGGAAATAAGAATCTTCTTCACTTAAAGCGAAACTGCGATACATACTATCTTCCTTCATGGATGGAGTACGACTCCAATTTTTCACCTCCCTTCCGTTAGCACGCTCTCCAAAAGGAAAGTCGAAGAAGGTGGAATCGGGATGAGCAAAATATTTTCCATTCTCTTCACTAACTCCATACACGTACAAGGAATATCCATCTCCCAACAATGGATCCACATACGATTCGTACTCGTAGATTTCATCTAAAAGAATTCCCTCACCCAAGATGGATTTTGTGTAACGATAGTCGTAATATGCACTCGACCCCGGAATAAGCTCGTTCACAAATAGGATTAACGTGATAAACCCTCCTAAAAGTAGCCATGTTAGCCAAGCCTGAATCCGATTTCTGCGATTGTAACTGCGATAAACAGCATACATTAGCCAAAGACAGATGACGATTACACCCGTAATGAAACACCAATAAAGAAGAGCGTTTTGTAATGAATCCATAGATGAAGTCAAAGATACTCAAACCTTTCTTTCCATTATTACCTTTTGATTATTAACTCGTTGCGTCAAAAACAGAGGTGGTTTCCTTTCAAACATTCACTTTCTCCGAGGAGAAAATCGAAAATAGGTTTCAAATAATCCCTCCCATATTTTTTAAAATAATCACTCTCCCTTATCAATTTGTTAAAATAAAACAGCGATAGAATCACCTCTCCTTCGAGATAGTAGCACGCTAAAAGTAATTGAACCATCAGTGTTTACGGTTATTCGCATCACTTCGCATGATAACAACTCAATAGAAATATATACTGTCGTTGATTCTGTTTTAGAAAACCAAGTAGACACGCTTCATCATCTTTGCCTTCCACGCTATAGGCGATAATCGATGCGGAATATCCGCAAAACATCGTTAATCTTGGGGTATTATCTAATAAACCAATTGAGTATGAAAGCAACTCGACTTTCCCTTTTAGTAGGGCTTACATTGTTCGGAAACCTCGCGTTTGGACAATATTATTATCTAACTGACAGTGGTAACACCCCTGAAGGTCTTAACCAAGATCCTGCCTATCCTGCCGGTGGTGGCGGACAAGTAGCAGGCTGGAATTCAATTCTCGGACCATCGGTTGGAACACCAACTTGGTCAGCAGATCAAACAATTCCTTTCTCCTTTGATTTTAACGGAACACCCGTTACGACTTACAAAGTATCTTCAACAGGTGTATTGACGTTCTCTACAGGTGCTACGGCTGTTCCTGGAGCTACTCCAGCGGCTTTGCCAAGTACTGATATTCCTGACAACTCTGTGTGTGTTTGGGGACTTGAGGCATCGGGATCAAATGACAACGTTTCTACGAAGAACTTTGGTTCAGCAGGAAGTCAACAACATTGGATTCACTTCTCTTCTTGTACAAACGGTTCGATCGCATGGTCTTACTGGTCAATTGTGTTGGAAGAAGGAACGAACAACATTTACATTGTTGATCAACGAAACACAACAGGAACTGGAGCGTTGAGTGTGGGTATCCAAATCGATAACACAACAGCGATTTCTGACCCTGCATCTCCTGCAGTAGGAGCAACAGCTGGATCTGACTTCGAAAGTGCGGATGATTTTTTCTATAAGTTCATTCCAGGAACTCAACCACAAAACGAAGTAGAATTGATGTCATTCGATATTCTTTCTTACATCGGAACAGGTGGTGTTGACATCATGGGAACAGTGAAAAACTTAGGAAGTGATCCAATTACTACTTTGTCTGTTACATGGGATGATGGTTCAGGACCGAACCAAGATAACATCACAGGTTTGAACATCCTTTCGAACCAAACATACCAATTTACAAGTCCTACGCAGTTGAACTCTGTTGCAGGATCTTCTTACACGATTGATTTGAACGCTACCATTACTGGTGATGCTGACTTGACAAACAATGACATCCAAATGAGTACGGTTGCATTGACGCAAATCCCAACGAAATATGTTGTGGGTGAAGAAAAAACAGGTACATGGTGTGGATGGTGTCCACGTGGTGCTGTTGGACTAGCGAACATGGAGTCTGTTTCTGAGTTTATCGGAATTGCGATTCACAATGGTGACCCAATGGTAATTTCTGCGTACGATTCTGGTATCAACACGTACATCCCTGGTGGATATCCTGGTGGAGGTGTTGACCGTGTATTAGAAGGAAACCCATCTGCGGCGAACTTCTTAACAATGCACAACCAACGCGTTGGAGCAACTGTTCCTTGTGATGTGAAAAACCTTTCTGCAGTGTACGATGCAACATCTGGAGACATTACTGTTTCTGGAGATTCTGAGTGGTACGGAAACGTATCTGGAAACTACCGTTTCTCATGTGTTATTGTAGAAGATGACGTAATCGGCACAGGTGCAAACTGGGGACAAGTAAATTACTACTCAGGAGAACCTGCTGGAACAATGCAGTTCCCTGCGAGTGTAAACGGTGGATTTGATTTCTCAACAGCTGGAAGCACAGTTGATCCTGTTGATTTCGGAGGATATGACCACGTAGCACGTTACTTGTCTGATGATGACATCCTTGGAGACGCTGGAAGTTTACCTGCTGGATCTGTTCCATTGGGTGTTCATTCACACACATTCGATCCAATTCCTGCGAGCGTTGTAAACGATTTGAACAAAGCACACGCAGTTGTGATGATCATAAATGCTGACAACGGTGAAATTTTGAACGCATACAAAACAGCTATCACAGGTGGAAACATCGGACTTGATGAGTTGGATAATGCAATCGAAATGGAATTGTATCCAAACCCAGCAAACGACATCGTTAACGTATCATTTACATTGGAAAATGCTTCTGACGTAGAGATCACATTGACAGATGCAATGGGCAACACAGTATTGTACTCTTCTGTATCTATGCTAAGCGGAAAACAAATGGCAACATTTGACGCTTCTGCTTTGGCAAACGGAGTTTACTTCGTAAACATCGTAGTTGACGGAAATGTAGTTACAGAAAGATTGTCTGTTACTCACTAACAAAACATAAAAACAACAAACCTAGGCGCTTCATTAATGGAGCGCCTTTTTCTTTTTTGGTGAATTAGTTCTTTTACCTTTGTGCGTAAAACCAATCCCATGAAGAAGCAATCACTAGCACCACTAAATCGACAACTTCAAGAGCTAAATGAGCAGATAAGCAACTGCGATTTCTTATCGGAAAAAGCTTCTTCAGCACCTGTTGGTTGGCACATCGAACATTCTTTATTGGTCATCGACGGAGTGATCGAATCTCTTTCGAAATCGGACCCTACACAATTCAAGTCCAGTTTCAACTTGAAAAAGAAAATCATTTACTTGCTCGGGAAGTTCCCGAAGGGAAAAGCCAAAGCACCGAAATATGTACGCCCGAAGCAGGAAAGCACTTCTCAGGATGCGTTACTTGAACATATTCAACAAACAACAAGTGCACTCCCTTCTTTATCTGAACTCGATAACAAGGCTCACTTCAAGCATCCCATTTTTGGATTTCTCGCTCTCAACGACGCCATTCGATTTTTGGAAATGCACACAGAGCATCATTTGAGAATTAATCGAGAGATTTTGGCTGCGCGTTAGAAAGAACGATTGTCGATTTTTGGATTTCCTGATCTCTGCGTTTTCTGATAACCGCGTGCTGAGCGGAGTCGAAGCATGTGGTTTATCGTTCAATTACACGCAAATCGAAATCTCATTACCTTTGTACTATGGACGGAAGAAAACGTGAAAACATCGAAATCGGATTGGAAGTTGAAGTGGTGCTGAAAAAAGATCAGCAATCGGGCGCGTTGACGCATGGTTTTGTGAAGCGCATTTTAACGAATTCGAAGTTTCATCCGCATGGCATTAAGGTGATGTTGGACGATGGAAAGGTTGGGAGAGTGAAGGAGATTGTTGGGTCTGAGGATTAGGTAGATTACCTTCGGTGCTGCTTCGCGGTGTTGGATGGTTGGATTTGTTGGATTGCCTCGTTTTCTGATCGTTTAGCTTTCTAATATACCGAGGGCTGAGCGGAGTCGAAGCCCGAAATATATAGTTCATTGTATTAGCTATTTCTCCAAGAACGCATGGTTTTCCAGTCGGAACGGGAGAAGAAAGTATCTTCGGTTTGGAGGAGTAATTGAGGTGGAATTTTTCTGGGTGTTTGCGTTCGAGGTCAAGACGTTTGATGTATTTGAACCATGCTACTTGTTCGGGTGTGAATGGTTTTTCGTTGTTTTTGAAGACGTCAATGAAGGCTTTTTGTTCATCCGTAAAGGGTTCAAGTATGCCATCAATTAGCGCCGCAAACCAATGTCCATATTTTTCAAGGAGTTCAATTTCTTCGTTAGAGAAAATAGCTCGACTGCATTCGATTCTGAAAGGACCTTTTTGGCGGATGTAGGTTAGGTGTTGATTGGACATTGATCAGGTTTTACCTGAAGATAATGAAAATTGACGTACCAATTGGCTCAAACTTATCTAATTTAAAGTCTGCAAAAACCGACTATTCCTTCTCATCATTTTCACTTATCGAATGAAACCATATTCGGAGCGCCCGTATTTTCACTTGAATTTCCCATTCGGATAATACTCTGTACTTTCTGACGACACTTTCAAGAGCCGTAAATCGCTCTATGTGTTTACGTTCGTCTCTACCTTTTAAGGTATCGGCAAAATTCTCAAGTTCTTCACTTAAAATTTCATAGACAATTTTTGGAGGCAGCACGTTCATTTTTATCCCATTCAATTTTTCTGACAAGTCTAATTGAAGTTCTCTGTAACGTTTACTTTTCTCCCATTGATAGTCTTTAAATATTAAATCAGCTAACTCTTTGTGATTCCTTGGTACTCTATCTTTCAACTTATATACTCCAAGTTGATCAAAAATGTTTAAAGCTTGAGCTTCTGAAAACTTTCTCATCTTCTTATAATCATCAGCAAAAATTTCAGGACAAAAAACTTCAATCCATTTATTGAAAGTCGCTAAGTCGACATCATAATATAAGGTAAAGTACTTTTTGCTAAATCTGGGAACTGTCGATTGTGAAGTATCATCCTTCAAATCCAAGAAAAATAAATCACATACTGCCAATAGTTTTAATGATAAATCAAGATCATTAAAACTCTCCATCAGACGATTATATGGTTGAACATTCATAATCTTACGTTGAACAAGGGGAAGAAAATCCTTCCCCCTGAAATTACTTCTTGGTATTCGATACTTTCCTTGCCAAATAATATTTCCTATTGTTCTTGTTCATCTGATCTGAACGATTGTCCCTATCAGCTTTCGTTGGGACGTAAGTTGTTTTCTTTTTTTCCATAATTACATGTTTTTAATTCTAACAAACATATAAATCGAAGAATGTCCTCGTGGAAAAAATCCGAGTTAAGCTATTTAGCCTAAAAAATAAATTCATCGCAAATACGGAATGTCCTTATTCGGATAATTATGAGTTAAAATCTTTTTCATTACTGAAGCAAAATCTCGTTCGATTCGTTCAAATAGGAAATGCGCCAAATGCTCAAGATCAGGAGTATTGACATCATAGACCTTATATGCGAAATGACGAATATGACTATTCGCTAAACCATCTGTTTTCAATTGCTTAAAATCATCTTCTTCTTTATGCAGTTCCATCATTCCAGGAAGATGTTTATAGTCATTCGAATTCAGTTCAATGATCACCGAAATAGTTCTATCTCCATTCAATAAATCTCCAGACCAAATCGTATAATACGTATGGAGGTGGTTCTGCTTATCCCAAATGTTTCGCCATTCGTCTGATTTCCCATACAATTCCCATCCCATCATTGATGCGAGAATTCCCAACTGATCATTCAAAAACTTAACTCCTTCAGCATAGGTTTGCCTTGCCAATTGAATCTTCTTTGCGTTTTCAAAATAGAACTGTGCTTGTTCGGTTAAGGTGCTCATATTCGTTAAGTTTTCAATTGTTTGGATAAAATCATTGATGTAGGTGTAAACATTGGCTGGCAATCTACTGGGTAAACCTTTACTTTGAATTCTTCGAATCCATTCTGAATGAGTGATGTTTACAAATTTACCTCCTACCTCGTTTGGTATTTCATGCGGATATAGTGTCAGTAACAATCCGACCTGATCATCATCCGAATAACCGAAACAATTCCAATAGTCTACGAGATCATTGTTTAAGAAATGGTAAATTTTGTTTTCAATAAGTAGTGCCCGATTATTGCCTGAATCACGCAAAACAATATCTATTCGATTTCCCTTTGGTGTAATCTGTTCGGTGATTACCTCATAGCTTTCGGTGTCGATGGTTTTCTCTGATTTCTCTTCGACTAGTTCCAACAAACTATCCAAGAACAAAATGGCTAAATCTGCGTAATTCGACGGATCGAGGAAATAGGCATAAATGCGACTGTTTACATTTTCGTGATGCGCAACACCCAAAATTTCCAGAAAACCAACAGGATGATTGGCTCCGGAAGGAATTTCAAGTTGAAGTATTTCGATTAAATCAGTATTAGTGGTTGCCATTGTTTCAATTGTTAATCGTGCTCATCACTCCCCAAAACCAAAACACTCACAACTTCCTCTCCTTTCAACACCAAAGAAGATTTTTCATGTGGCTGATAAAAGAAATAGTACTCCCCTGCTTTTCCTAAAAATTTATTTTCCTCAGACGATTTAATTTTAGAGTCATTCTGCAGAATTAAAACCACTTGCCTTCCTTCATTATTATCTATTCTTCTGATGTCTTTCAGAGACATTAAAGGAATAATCGCAAAAACACATAAAGCTGTGAAGGTTAACAAAAAACCTTCATTTCCAATCAATTCCTTTCCATTCTTCCTAATAAAAAAGAAAGTTATAGTCTGTACCAAAAAGAATACTAGCAAGTAAATTGACCAAATAGAAACATCAATCATTTGAAAAAAGTAGAGTGTAATTATTATGATGCTCCCAATAAGAAAAGCTACAAAAAACCGCCATTTGCGTTTTCGTATCATCTTTTCAAATTCATCCAAACTTTCATTTTCTTCAATCACTTCAGTTATCCTCGTTGAAAGGTTCAAGTGAAACAAACCCGCCAAAAGAAACACCCCAAGAGTAACCGCATCATTCAAAAACACTGTCAAGACCTCCCCAGTAGACAAGTACGACATAACATCAATTCCAAAATAATGGTAGTAAATTGAAACTCTCAATACTCCCAAAAAGATAAGAATGGCAGCTCCGAGAGGCAAAATCTTCACGATTTTTTCGAGTTCTTTCATAGCGGTTAATATGTATGTTCCCCTGAAAATAAACATACTTTTTGAAAGAAAAACAGGCTATCATTTTTGTATCAATTTCAGCAAAAAAATCACTCGAAAATGTAAATAAAACGAACGCTCAAAATCTTCCTATCTTTACCCTACAAATTCCTTCAAACAAACCCATGAGCGAAGAACAAAAACGACAACTCGAAGCACAACTCTGGAACATCGCCAACGAATTACGTGGCAAAATGGATGCCGACGAATTCCGCGATTATATCCTAGGCTTCATTTTCTTCAAATACCTATCCGAAAAACAGTACCTATTCGCCAATAAACTACTGGAAACCGAAGACGTAAAAGATTACGCACGTGTAACAGATAGTGAAGATTTGGACGCGATCCGTACCGAATCATTGAGTGCCTTGGGTTATTGGCTAAAGCCGAACGAACTATTCAGTGCCATTGCCACCAAAGGAAACAACACGACCGAGAACGAAGATAACTTCATCTTGGAACACCTCGAAAGCGTATTGAACAGCATCGAGCAAAGCACCATGGGAACGGAAAGCGAAGACGACTTCAACAAGCTATTCGAAGATTTGGATTTGAGTAGTACGAAATTGGGGCGTTCTCCTGAAGCCAGAAACGCACTCATTGCCAAAGTACTTTCCCACCTCGATAAAATTGATTTCGAACTGGAGAACCTCGAAAGCGATGTATTGGGCGATGCCTACGAATACCTCATTGGACAATTTGCCAGTGGTGCAGGGAAAAAAGCGGGCGAATTCTATACACCGCAAGAAGTTTCGAAGATATTAGCCAAAATTGTGACCACGGGAAAGAAGCGGTTGAAATCCGTGTACGATCCAACGTGCGGTTCGGGTTCATTGTTGTTACGTGTAGCGAAAGAAGTGGACGAAATAGGCGATTTCTACGGGCAGGAATTGAACCGTACTACGTACAACCTCGCACGTATGAACATGATTTTGCACGATGTGCATTACAGCCGTTTCGACATTCGCCAAGAAGACACACTCGCAGAGCCTCAGCATGGAGAAAAGCGCTTTGAAGCGATTGTGGCAAACCCTCCATTTTCGGCAAAGTGGAAAGGTTCAGACAACCCACTCTACAACAACGACGACCGCTTCAGCCAATACGGGAAACTAGCCCCAAAAACCAAAGCGGATTTCGCCTTTGTGCAACACATGATTCACCAATTGGCGGACAATGGAACAATGGCTTGCGTATTGCCACATGGCGTATTGTTTAGAGGTTCAGCCGAAGCCACGATCCGCAAATACATCATTGAGAAACAAAACTATTTGGATGCCGTGATTGGTTTACCGCCAAATATCTTTTACGGAACAGGTATTCCCACGTGTATTTTGGTGCTGAGTAAATGCCGTGTGCATAGTGAAAACATTCTCTTCATTGATGCGTCCAACGAATGCGAAAAGGAAGGGAACAAAAACAAATTGACACCCGCTAACATTGCCAAAATTGTGGACACCTACCGAAAGCGGGAAACACTGGATAAATTCAGTTATGTTGCGCCAATGGATGAGGTGATTGAAAACGAATACAACCTCAATATTCCGCGCTATGTGGACACCTTTGAAGAAGAAGAACCCATTGATTTGGATGCCGTAGCGAAGCAACTGCAAGAAGTAGCGGAAAAGAACAAAAGCATTGATGCGACTATTGCGGAGTTTTGCAAGGAACTGAACATTTCAAATCCGTTTTAAGATGGATGGAGCAAAATATCAGAACGCACAAATTAAGCCGACCATTGAGCGGAGTCGAAATGAGGGCGTGTCCCAAGGGTCGGGCTATTCGCTACAATCTCCAATGAAAAATTGGAGGATTTCCACTGCTATCCCTCACGCAAACAACCGTGTATTATGAAGACAGAAAAAGCACCGAAGTTGAGGTTTCCTGAGTATAGTTCAAATTGGACTATTCAGAGAATGGAAGATTTGTTTGATGAATTCAGAAGCGGACAAGGAATAGTAGCTTCTGAAATTTCAGAGAATGGTACATATCCCGTATTTGGGGGGAACGGATTAAGAGGATATTCAGACGAATATACACATGACGGATTCTATCTATTAATTGGACGACAAGGTGCGTTGTGCGGTAACATTAATCGATCGTATAGTAAATCATTTATTTCCGAGCACGCAATAGCATGTAAAGCAAATGAGAATTCAGATACAGAATTTCTTGCTCAAATGTTGGATTACATAAAACTAAATCGTTTTTCGGAGTCTTCCGCTCAACCTGGACTATCTGTCAAGAAGTTATTGCGTCATAAACTTGTTGTTCCTTCAGTTGAAGAACAAATCAAAATAGCCAATTTCCTCACAACAGTAGATGCCAGAATTGCCAACCTGAGCGAAGAAAAAAGCCTTTTGGAGAACTACAAAAAAGGGGTGATGCAGAAGATATTCTCACAGGAATTACGCTTCAAACAAGATGATGGAAGTGATTTTCCTGAGTGGAAACAATCGAAACTCGGCAAACTGATAACCAAAGCAGGCAAAAAGAATAAGGATAAACTGAGTTTACCTGTGTACTCAATTAACAATGTTCAAGGATTTTTACCACAGTCCGATCAATTCGATGGCGTGGATAGTGAAAAGCGTGGATTCGATACTTCCATGTATAAAATTGTATCGAAGCAAACCTTTGCATACAATCCTGCGCGTATCAATGTTGGTTCTATTGGTTATAGCGGTGAATTAGAAAACGTAATAATCAGTTCATTGTACGTTTGCTTCAAAACTAAACAGGAGTTAGAGGATGATTTTCTTTGGCACTACGTCAAATCCAGTTTCTTTAACAAAGATGTTCTGAGAAACGTTGAAGGTGGAGTAAGACAGTATTTATTTTACGAAAACCTTTCAGGTATTAAGATTAAATTTCCTTCAAACAAAGAACAAACCAAAATAGCCAATTTCCTCACTTCCATGGATGAAAAGATCAACACCGCCACCGAAGCCATTGAGAAGGCGCAAGAATGGAAAAAAGGACTATTGCAACAACTATTCGTATAACCGAACAACACTATTCACATGACCACACAACCCGAAAGCATACTGGAAGAAAACTTGGTAAAACAATTGGTTGAACTTGGTTATTCGCGCATCAACATAAACGATGAAGAAGACCTCATCGACAACCTCAAAATTCAACTAGAAAAGCACAACAAAAAAACGCTTTCTCAATCGGAATTTGAACAAGTATTGAACGCGCTTTCCAAAGGAAACATCTACCAAAAAGCGCAAATACTTCGGGATAAAGTAGAATACAAAAAGGACGACGGCTCAACGGGATATATTGAACTCATCGACCAAATTCATTGGTGCAAAAATCAATACCAAGTTACGCACCAAATCACAATGACGGGCAAATATGAAACCCGCTACGATGTTACGATCTTAGTGAATGGTTTGCCCTTGGTACAGATCGAATTGAAGCGTATCGGATTGGAACTCAAAGAAGCCTTCGAACAAACGAACAGATACGAGCGTTTTTCGTATTCGGCAGGTTGGGGCATGTTCAATTACATTCAATTGTTCGTGATTAGTAATGGCGTAAATACGAAGTACTATGTGAACAATCCAGTGAAGGCGCGAACCTTCAAACAAACGTTCTATTGGGCGGATAAGGACAATAAACTCATCACCAACCTACCTGAGTTTGCGAATGTGTTTTTAGAACCGTGTCATTTGTCCAAAATGATTACGAAGTATATTGTACTCAATACTGCCAAAACGCTCATGGTGTTGCGCCCGTATCAA
>JBFHGY010000035.1:0-11840 GCA_041582905.1 Crocinitomicaceae bacterium
GTAATATGGCTGTGATGCAAGCTGAATATCGTTTTCCCATTTACAAACGACTTCGGGGCGTCGCTTTTGGTGCAGTGGGAAGTGTTGGGAATACCTACGGATCCATTTTCACCAACAATATGAAGCTTTCGGGTGGCGCAGGATTGCGTTTTCAGCTCAACAAGAAAATCATGAATCACTTGCGATTAGATGTTGCGGGAAGTAGAGAAGGAGTGCAGTTTTACCTTACGGTAGGAGAATCGTTCTAGATCAACTCAAAGCATCCTTGTACACTTGTTTGATTGTTTTTGAATCTACATTTTTTCGAAAAAGTCGAAAGGCCTTATAATTGGCGCGACTCACTTTAAACCAGCTACGGTTATCATACTTTCGTGTACTGATCAATATGGATTTGGGGAGAATCGTCAACTGCCTCTTTTTCATCAATTGCTCTATCAGTGGATATTCTTCCATAATGACGTAGGTCTCGTCAAATTTCCCCAATTCGAAGAACGCTTTTTTCTGAATCAATAAGGATTGATCGCCACCGCGTGCGACTAACCAGTGAAAACGAGTAAAAAAGGCATTCACACGCAAAATCAGAGATTTTGTTTCATACGCACTTCGATAACAAGCGGCAATGATACCTTGTTCCACGCATTGTGTCAAATCGGTCTGTAATGAAGAGGGAGGGAGAGTGTCCGCGTGCAAAAAGTAGAGGTATTCGTACTGTGCATGGGCTGCTCCCAGGTTTTGCTGGATCGCTCGGGAAGGTTTTGACTCTACAACAGTTACTCCTCGTTGCTGGCAAATAGCGATCGTATCGTCTGTACTTCCTCCATCCACAATAATGATTTCAAAAGTTATGGTCAAATTTGAAAGGAGGCAATCAATAAGCCGTCCAACGTACTCAGACTCATTTAACGTGGGGATGATGATAGAAATTTCCAAATAATAAATTAACTTGAGACTATGAAACTACTAAAATGTATCGTCTTTACAACTATTATGACAATGGTTTGGAGTATAAGTTTGGCGCAACAGAATAAAACCCACGAAACATGGAATGAATTACTTCAGAAACATGTTGACAGTGCCGGTCACGTAAATTATCAGGGCTTCATTGACGATAAGGAAAAGTTCCATACGTATTTGTGTGCTTTAGAGCAGGAGGCTCCACAAGATGACTGGACAGAGGATGAAAAGTTGGCTTATTGGATTAACGCTTACAATGCATTTACTGTCGAGTTAATTATTGATAATTATCCAGTTACAACGATTAAAGAGTTGGGAGGGAAGTTATTCAAAGTAAATACTGCTTGGGATATAAAATTCATCAAAATTGGAGGAGAAACATACGATTTGAACAATATCGAACATGGTATTATCCGTAAGGATTTCGATGAGCCGCGGATCCATTTCGCTGTGAATTGTGCTTCCGTGTCGTGTCCGAAGTTACGTAATGAAGCATACGTTGGAAGTAAGCTCGATGAGCAATTAAGCGATCAAGTTCGTTATTTCTTGACAAATGATACCAAAAATGTCCTTGGAACAGAAAAGGCAAAACTCTCTAAAATCTTCCGTTGGTTCAAGGGAGATTTCACAAAAACAATGTCACTGGTTGAGTTTATTAATCAGTACTCTGACGTAAAGCTTACCGAGGAGACAGAATTGGAGTACCTTGAGTATAATTGGAACCTGAATGAGTAATAAAATCCCTTTCCTTATGCTTTTTATTTTATCTGCCGTTTCGCTTCAGAGTTGCAAATTCACGAATAAAGTAGAGAGCCCGAAGTATGAGCGGATGCTTGAACGCAGATTACTCCCTATCAATGCACCTTACATTCTGGTAAGCGAGGTTGATAAGGAGGTTCAGGCGAAAGCTACTTTCTTGGATGCGCGCGAAAAAGAAGAGTATCAGGTGTCACACATCGAAAATGCACGATGGATCGGTTATAAGGATGTAGATTTATCGGGATTGGAGAGTTTGCCGAAAGATACGCCCATCATTGTGTATTGCTCTGTGGGGTACCGCAGTGGAAAGGTGACAAAGCAATTGATGGATAAAGGTTTTACAGATGTAAAGAACTTGTACGGCGGAATCTTTGAATGGAGCAATCAAGGGAAACCTTTGGTAGATTTGAAGGGAGATAATACGCTCAATGTTCATCCTTACAATGAACGCTGGGGAAGATGGATAACGAAAGGAGTAAAAGTGTACGAGTAATCGACAAGAAAACTTCTTTCTACATATCCAATTAATCACTTGTATTGTGAAGAATTGATTTCACAAGAAAATATAATGCAACGAGAATAGCAATACTTGCGATGGTGATTAAGATCAATTTCCAAATTTCCATAGTTCAGTGAATCGGTGTTGTCAGATGAATTTACTGTTAAATATCTGATAACAAGTCCTGCCCCCTTTCGAATAGCTTAAAAACAGGTAGTAATACGGGGTGAAATCGCACAGTTTTGATCAAATCAATCGTTCTGAGTCTCATTAAATGAAAACTTCTAGGACAAAAAAATGCCCTCTACAAAAAGCAGAGGGCATGTTCTATTTAGTGTATTTCGTTCTATTCAATAATCACCAATCCTTTGGTGTAAATAGAATGAGTTGTAATTACCTTAACGATATACTTACCAGGAGCTAATGAAGATCCATCAACTTCACCAGAAGTTAAATCATACTTCACATCAACTGATCTTCCGAGTGCATCAATCAATACAATTTCATCCATGTTTCCATCGAATTGAACAGTAAATGTTCCTTTCGTTGTAGGGTTTGGATAAATGCTAATCAACTCACTGTTCAATTCTTCGATTGCTGTAAAGTCAACAAGTGTACAAGCAGAAGTGTCTGAACATGTACCGTCATTCACGACTACGGCATACTGTCCTGTGACAGTTGGAGTGTACGACTGATTTGTTTCACCAGAAATTGGATCGTTTGTTTCACAATTAATCCATTGGTACGTCAATCCAGAACCGTTTGCAGTGATTGTTGTTCCACTCAAAGAAGTAGAGTTATCAACGGTATTCACTGTTACGTTTTGCGTTTGAGTAACTACGTTTCCGCTTCCATCGTCGAAGGACCATGTCACAACGTTTAACCCAGGAGTCGTAATTGGGAAAGACACATCTGGAACCCCTGCAATTGTCCCTGCACAGTTGTCTGTTGCAGTTGGAGCCGCTACTGGAGTAACGCTTGAACATCCTTCTTCATCTGCAATAGACGGAGCATCCAGTACAG
Organism: Crocinitomicaceae bacterium; assembly: GCA_041582905.1. Lineage (GTDB taxonomy): Bacteria > Bacteroidota > Bacteroidia > Flavobacteriales_D > Crocinitomicaceae > UBA4466. Next base: position 3,236 of record JBFHGY010000035.1, read on the forward strand.
GAGCTACGGTATCAGAAAGCGTTACGTTTTGCGTTTGTGTAGTTGTGTTTCCGTTCCCATCAGTGTACGTCCAGGTGATCACTGTCAGTCCTGGTGTTGTAATTGGGAAAGTAACGTCAGGAGTCGCGTACATTGGAGGTGTACAGTTATCTGTTGCTGAAGGTCCAACAACTGGATCGTATTCACACACTTCAATTACATCTGGCAAGTTAGCTACATCTGGAACGGGTGGTGTAACGTCATTTCCTGTGATAATTAGGTTTTGCGTTTGAGTGATTTGGTTAACACCATCATCCCATGACCATGTTACAACCGTTGTTCCCACTGTAGAAATCGGGAAAGTAACATCTGGTGTTCCTGGAATTCCAGAAGCACAGCTATTTGTTGCCGTTGGAACGGGCACATCAGAAGCTTGAAGGTAGCATGCGTGAGTAATATCGCTCAATGATGCTGCGTCAGCTGTCAGTCCTGTTGGGGCACACAAGCTTGTAATCACTACTTGTCCATCTCCGAGTTGAACTCCTGCAAGGTTTGCGGGGTTTGCTCCTCCGTTGAAGGAACCGCCGCCACCGCCAGCAGCACAACATGACGCGCCATTATTTCCGCCGCCGCCACCGCTGTAGCCGCCACCACCGCCACCGCGATAGTTGTTCCAGCTACTCGTTCCGCCGCCGCAACCGAAGCCACCAAAACCTTCATCGAAGCCTCCGTTACCTCCGTTTACATAAGCCAAACCTCCAGCGAGGCCAGCTCCATTACCAAGTAGACCTCCGCCGGCATCAGCACTTGATGCTTGTTGACCTCCTTGACCTGCTGTACCACCTGCACCGATGGTATTACCAGATGCACCCGCTGCACCTGCTTCGGTGATTTGACCGTCACAGCCAGTTAAATAACCAGCAGTATGGTTTCCTCCGCCACCACCAGCAACAACAAATGGATTGTTAGATGCATCGGTAACAAAAGAACCTCCACCGCCACCATATTGATGGTCATAGGTTGTTGCAGGGAAGCTTAAATAGGGCGGAGCTTGTTGTCCTACCAATACTTTAATAACTGTTCCTGCTGTAAGATTGAATTCTCCATAAATGTGAGCTCCGCGTCCTCCAAAAGAACCATAACCTTGAGCTCCAAATGCTTCGATACTATAATTTCCAGTAGTCGGAACGGTCCAATACTGAATACCTCCAGTAACAGTAACGTTTCCATCGAGAGAAGTACCTGCGTAGGCTGCGTCGATCATTGCCTGATCGGGGCCTGTTGTTCCAGTTTGTCCTGCTGTCGTAAAAGTATACGAGATCTGAGCAAAGCTGAACCCAGTCATCAGGACGCCTGCCGCAAGAAGTTTGAGTTTAAAATTGTAGAATTTTCGTTTCATAAATGTGGTGTTTAATTTTCTCCAAATTAAGAATAATTATTTAGATAACCTTCTGGTTTCCTGAGTATGACACGTCCAGGAAGGACTATCCCTCTGTGTTTGAACAACTCAATGTTGAATACCAAAATTGAATTCGTGTATATAAATGCTGAAAAGTCTGAAGTATTAACTATATTTAGTTCGTCAAAACCTATTACGACTAATCAAGATTGATTTAGCCACTTGATCTTTGACGATCAATAGATAATTTATATTAGAGAGTACTTCTTCTACGAAGTTGAAATAGTTATAACAGTATGGTACAAGCAAAACTATTCGTCTTAAAACAGGAAATAGAGCTTCTATGGACTGACGTCAGCTATGTGCGACAGCTACGCCCAAATGGAAAACCTGCATCGGAAGTTCTTGGCGGACTGATTACAGTTCGTTTTGCGACCACTCCAGAAACAGACCAAGTTCTTCGATGGATGACAAAGAAGAGCGAAGATGAAACCTTTCGTGAGGCAGATAAAATGGAAGAGGGTAAGATTTGTTTTTATAAGGACGGTTTCGGAGCTCCTCCAACAAAAACATATCTGTTCAATGATGCTTTTCCAGTTCATTATAAAGAGGTCTTCCTTTCATCAGGGGACGAGCCTATGCAAACCATCATGACAATTTCGCCAGCCATACAAGATTATGGAACGAAATTCGTTAAAAGATGGAATTTGAGTCATATTGCTCCAACGGATGAGACATTTGTGCCTTCAGAAGTGTTTGTTGAAGAGAAAAAGATTACTGATATCTACTTCGAAGACATGGAAGGGTATCGAGTAAGAAAATTGCCGGTAGGTAGCGAAGTGTACCTGGTGATTGAAAGTGAGAACATCACAGGAAGAAAAGTGAATGTAAATCTGGGAGATAAAAACAATGACTTTATCCATAACGGAGATTTACTGGAAGACGATATCCTGAGAGATCTCGTTATCTCCGGAGATGTCCACAAAGAGAAACTGAAAATTGTAGCAGAACACCTCGCAGAAGAAACACCTGTGAATCCGAATACTTCGAATCAATCTACAGCGAATACGGGTGAAAAGAAATTGGTTGAGTATTTCATGACCGACACCAGCGGTAAACGTGTAGACAAATTTGAGGTGGGAGATACTGTTATCTTAAATATCAAAACGGAAAATAGAATCGGTGATAAGATTACGATTCATTTGGATGATAAAACTCACGATTTCCGTTACCAGGGAGAAGTATTGCCAGATGACAAGCTTTCTGATTACACAATACAGAAGGATCTAGAGAAAATTGAATTGGAAGTGATTGCACAATCACCTGTAAAATAAAAGAAATGGGGAATTCGTTCAAATTAGAATTTGAAGACGGAACAACGGAAACGTTAATGTGCGAAATCGCACCACCGAAAGATGTTGTTCAATTTGTGGCGGGTACTACGGATCCTGTTAATACCACAGGACTGAAGCACCAAGCGAATAAAGAATATTGGGAAGGTGTAGATAACTTCTGGGCAGGTGTCAAAGAATTAAAGCCTCAATACCTCGATCTACACATTGACGATGGGTATTTTAGCTGGTCAGGAGATAACAGTACAGAAGAGAGAACGAAAGGAGCACAACGCTTGCATGATCTTTTACTTCGAGTATACGGAAACTGGAAACAAAAAGAGGTGCATTTCCATTTGGTGGGACACTCCCATGGAGGAAACGTAATCAATCAGTTTACGAATATTATCGCTGAAAGTGCTGACTTTCCTGAATTTTGGCAAATTAAAAGTATAACGTACTTGTCGACGCCTTTCTTCAAGGAGCAACATCAGCTGAATCATTCAAAATTACACCCAGATTGTAAGATCATCAATGTTCATAACGATTATGACATCACGCAGCGCATTGTAGCGGATTATACAGTGAAGAACTTAGAATACCTTATTGGTAACTTCATTGAGTTCGATAGAATGAAAGCAGCCGTGGATGCAATCATGGAAATGGATGTTGTTGCTGTATACAAAGATGCTGGTCTAATTGTCAATAACCACACGGAAGGTCCTGCAGTTTGGACTGCAACACGAGATTTTCTGGTTCAAGGAGAAATCATCATTGATGTGATCCAAAAGAACGTGGCTTTCATGAGTACAAGAGCAAACATTTCAGTTGAGAAACAGGAATTCTTGTCTATCATTAATGATATTCATCAATTACTCATTCAGAGAATTGCCGTGTTGAATGGCAATCTGACCGACCGTGATGGTGGTTATGGATGGACAGAACTTTGGGATGATATTCGTATCTACGATTTAATGCCCTTGGTGAATCGCATCTTGAATATGCCAACAAATGAATCTGATAGTTTCTTGCTCGGATTCTTGGACAGCGTGTTCCTGGAAGAAGAGAATGGCTTGTTGGATAAAATTGATGATACTTCTACATCTCCTGTAAACCAAGTGAATGGAGCTTTCCCTATTGAGGATTTTGACATTACAGAACTTGATCCTTACCACTCAAGAGGTAAAAAGTCAGATTTTGAGAAGTTCGCAACGGGTATCGAAGACGTTCAGAAAAGAGCAGATAAAAATACACTTAAGGAAATCTTGATGAGAATGATCAGTCAATTCGTCGATCCTGAAATCCTTCAAGGTGTAATTGACAAAATCAACACCATGGAATGGATCATGGTGGGAGATTGGGATGATCAGTTGAAAGAAGCTCGATTTAACTTGGAGAGATACCATACACTCGTTTCAAGATACTACGCTGATCTCGTAACGGAAGAAGATAAAAACAATGAAAAGTTGGAAATCAAGCCGGGAAGTATACCATATTTAGCTATGGTTGCACACAGTTTGAGTCATACGCAGTTGTGGGATAGCGATTCACACAATGTCAAAAAAGCATTAACGGACTCATTCTCTTCGGGAGAGAATCCAGGTTACCAACAATAAAACAACAAAGAATCCACTGTTCAGCTTCGAACATTGTAATGTGAGCGGTTGACGTTAAAGAAATAGAATTATGCCATCAGTTCAGTTAATTGAAGACCCTAAAGTAAAAGCCGCGTGCTCTCCTTTGGATACCTTGCAACAGGAAGTCACAAAAGCCTATTTTGCTCTACGTGAGGATAAGGAGGTAATGGTGGAAGGCTCAGGTAGTACTGTAATCGATCATAAAACAACTTCAGGACAAACGCTCAGTAAAATTGCGGCTCAATACGGGGTTGAACTGAAAGACGTGAAACGTACAAAGACAACCAAGTACTTGCAGATTGGTGAAATTGTAAAAGTGACGAAACCTGGAAAAAAAGGAACTGAAGCTAAATTCACCAAGATCAGCGAAGCAACTGCGGGTTCTGAAATTTACATCGTTATAGAAACGAAACATCTTCAAGAGGAAAAAGCGCTCATCAATGTGAAGCAAGGGAAAGAAGATCTCTTTGAAAAGCAGAATAGTGCAATACCTGTTCAGGTCGATGATGAAGAAATCGTGAAAATTGAAGCGGTAGTAGGTGCTTTTAGTAAGGAAGAAGATATTACCAATAAGAAAGATTTTGAAGATTGGGCCATTGTCAAAGTGAAACTTGCCCCAAAGGATGAGGAGAAACAAAAGAAATGGTCAGAAAATCTAGATAAAGCGGAATCAAAAAAGGCTTCCTTGTATTTATTAGTTGATGTACATAGCGAACACTCTATGTGTGACTTCGAATCAAAGTATGTGGATTACAAAGGCTACGTTGGAGAAGGAGATGATAGCAGAATTCGTAATCACTTCTTGAATGAAGAAGGAGCTTGGTTCGACGTGAAGAAGGGATGTGACTGTGGTAAGAAAGATTTCGACAAGAAATTCCAATGTACGCGCTACGGTAAAGTATATGGTCCTGTATTCTGGGGAACAATGAAATTGGCAGATTACAAGCACTGGGATGAATTGATCAAGGATAAGAAAGTCACGAAAGAGGAAAAAGAAATTTTGGTCGGAATGTCCGAAAATGAAGGTAAACTGGATTCTGTTCAATCGTATGATAGTGAAATCTTAACGGTTGGAGCGATGCAGAAAACGGTTAATCCTCAAGGAAAAGGAGAATTCCCAATCCAAGTGGCAGAATTCAAGGAAAAATACCCTGCGAAATACAAAGAGTTGTTTGAAGATTGTGGTTGGACAGTGGAAAGTAACACGATGTACTACAAAGATCCAAACGATTCAGGAGCAACGAAAATTACAGGAAGTGCATTAAAAACGAAGATTCGTGAAGGGTTCAAGGAGGCTGAGTTTAAAAAGAAATTGAAATGTACTCCGCTTGAACCAATTGCAAAAGCTTCTCAAGACAAGGATTTCCAAGCGAAACAAGTAGAAGACTTCATCGATCGATTAAAGAATAAAGTACTTCCAATCAAGCCTAAAGGGTATAGCTACACGTTGAAGCAGTACCTGAAATCGAAGCTTGGAAAAGCGACTGCTCTTGATCATCATATCAACCGTCCAGGATATGTGAAAACAGACTTTGGAAAGGCGCTTGACACCTTCTTCGCGAACAATCCAACGGTTTCTAAAAATCCGGGAGAATGGGGCGATAAGCATGCTGAATACGAAAAAACTATTTTGGATGATTACGGAGTAAATCGTCGCGGAACAGATATGAAAGGTCGTTACAACAAAATGAAGGCGAAATTCTAATCAATGAATCTCTTTTTTAGGTTTACTACCGCATTGGCATTGCTCTTCCTCGTAAGTTGCGTCGAATCAAAAGCAGGTACTGAGCAATCACATTCAATAAAAGAAAAAGTAGTTTCCGTAGAAATTGCTAGATGTCACGTGGGTGAAGTACTCGTGTCCTTAAAAGAGGTTCCTAGGGAATATTTCTATTTGGAGATTGATGCGAAGAATACTTCGCAAACAGTGAGACTGGATGTTGATACTCTTGACGAACCTCCAACGATCAAACTTCAATGCACGAATAACGGATTTGATCTTCTCTACGTTTATGAAATGGGAAATAGTACCCAAACCTATATTCATTCATTTGCAGAAGATAAAGATTCCGAATTTCAGCTGAATGCGTGCTTCTTTGAAACTTCGGATCGAAACGGCATTTCCCTTTCTGGAAAGCTACCGGATGAGAAAATTCCTTTTGTCGATTATTCATTCCGCGCGTTGACGTACGATACGGATATCTATTCGTTCCATGGATATCAAGATGGAGAAGAGCCTTCCATTACGAGTTTCTTTGAAAAAGTCAAAGCTTCCAAAGATAACCATCGAGATCTCGCACTTTTGTCACATCCCAATGTAATTCATTTTTTATTGGATAATCTGACGATAGATGACAATACGATCTCTGAATTCAATGATATCGCCTACTATTTTGAAGAAGGCGGATACCATCAAGGTGCCATTTCTATCTTGAATGAGGTAATATCTGTTGATCCCAATCGAACAGTTGCGTATATCAACTTGGGAGATGCCCACTGGGGATTACAACAGTTCGAGCAAGCAAAAACGGACTACTGGAAATACGTTTCCCTGATGAAAGAAAAGGGAATAGAGGGTAAAATTCCAGAAAGGGTACACGCCCGAATGTCGAATTAGACTTTACCCTACTACAGACTGACTTCTGGCCTGAAGCTTTTTACTATGGATTTCTCGAGAAAACGGGCATAATTCGTATTATTGTACTCAATACACAAATTAACGAGTATGTCTGTTCCAACCATTCGATTAGCGGTGGATGCCGTGGTTTTTGGATATGATCCTAAAGATGGCATTTCTGTCCTTTTAATTAAACGGAAATATGATCCTTTTCAGGGCAAATGGGCAATTCCAGGTGGATTGGTACTTGAAAATGAAAGTCTCGAAAAGGCTGTCGAGCGGGAATTAGAAGAAGAAACAGGTGTAAAAGTGGATTATTTGGAACAGCTCTACACCTTTGGTGAAGTGAATCGTGACCCACGAAATAGAGTAGTAGCCGTTGCGTACTATGGCTTGGTGAAGAAGTCCGATTTTCATTTATATGCTTCTACAGATGCTGAAGATGCGAAGTGGTTCAATTGGGACGAACTTCCTCCGGTAGCATTCGATCATGCCGAAATACTCGATGCGGCCATCAAAAGGCTGCGTGGAAAAATACGCTACGAACCAATTGGCTTCGAACTGCTCGATGATAAATTCCCTTTTTCTGATCTCCATAAGCTTTATCAAGCCATCCTAGGTGTTGATTTGGACCGTAGAAACTTTAAAAAGAAATTTCTTCAACTGGATTTACTAACGGAGTTGGATGAAAAGATTTCTGAAGGAAAAGGGCGTCCTGGCTCGCTTTTCCGCTTCAATGATGATCGATATTTTCAAATGAAAAAGGAAGGAATCAACTTCCAAATTTAGATTTAGTGTAAATAATACACATATTTTCTTGTCGGTTTCATTTTCTTATTTAATTTTGTGTAAAAATTACACGAAAGGATATTGTATTTACTCTTTCAAATGAACATTAAAAATATAACTGTCATGAAATACGCTAGAAAACAATTGATTAAAGAAGGGGAGTCGTCGAAGTTTCTCTTCTTCTGGGGACATCAACCAAGTAAGTCAGGACAAATAACAGCTTCGTGTTTCAGTCAGTGGTGGGAGCAAGAGTTCGTTCATGACGGTATAACTTACAAGTCGGCGGAACATTGGATGATGGCGAAAAAAGCGGAGCTATTTGGTGATGTAGAAATGATGGAAAAGATTTTAGTTGCTCGAACTCCAGGTGAAGCGAAAAAGTGGGGGCGAAAGGTAAAAGGGTTCAAAGCTGAAATTTGGGATGCTGAGAAATACACCATCGTTGTAGAAGGAAATCGCTTAAAATTTGATCAAAACGAAGAGTTAAAAACCTTCTTGATCAATACGGGGGAGCGAGTACTGGTAGAAGCTAGTCCTGTCGATCCGATTTGGGGAATTGGACTCCCTGCGGATCATCCTTCAGCGATGCATCCAGAAATGTGGAAGGGCGAAAACTTATTAGGATTTGCCTTAATGGAAACAAGAGATATTTTAAGAAAATGAGAAAAGATAGAACAGAAAAGGCACGCGAAACACTTCAAATCCTAGATAGAGGATGGTTGGAGTTGAATGGACAGCGTATCGATATATCAAACGAAGTAAAGGAGAGTAAACAACGAACACATCTGTATTCTCCAGAAAAATTGGCAGATTTATCTGCTTCGATCAAGACAGACTTGGGATACAACACAAC